>JAZNFL010000245.1:0-2075 GCA_045589135.1 Christensenellaceae bacterium | reverse complement strand
TTTTTCTTAATTGCTTTAAATTTTTAATTTGGTTATATAATTAGAGCAGAACATAAATTCTAAGGTGGATGAAACGTTCAGTTTGCTATTAATTCTAAAACCAAAGATTATTATTTGATAATTAGCAAATTAAAATCAATTAAAAACAACCCCTATGGAAATGATCCATAGGGGCTTTTAAAATTATTTTTATCGCACTAAAAATTCTTCGTGCTTGCAAGAATCCACGTAACACGTTTTATAGTTAAAGTAATTTACGAAGCCGGGCTTTGCTCCCGAAGGCTTTTTTACGTTCTTTTTACTTGTATAATCGACAGGGATTTTGCTTCCGTTTTTTGCTCCGCTGTAATATACGCATATTTCGGCTGCGATTTGAATAACCGAGTTAGGCACGGTTTGATTTTTGCTTTCTATTATTACGTGGCTCGAATGGAAATCTTTGGTGTGTAGCCATATGTCGCCACCGGAAGATTCGTCTAAAAGTCTATTGTTTTGCAAATTGTTTTTGCCCGATTTAATGGTAAAACCTTCGACTTGGTACGTTCTGAATTCCGTTGGTTTTTTCTTCTTTTTTTGTTGTGATTGCAATTTTATTATACCGGAATAAGCCATTTCGTCTTCTATTTCTAAAAAGTCGGCAGTTTTGTCCGTTTGTTCTATTATTTGTTTTAGAGAATTAATATATTCCAATTCTTTTAAGACGTCTTGTTTTTGTGGTTCTATAGCCACGAGAGTTTTCTTTTGTTTTTGATATTTTTTGAAGTATTTTTGAGCGTTTTGGTTAGGGGAGAGCGTCTTATCTAAATTGATTTTTAAAGTTTTGCCTTCTTCGTCGTAATAATTATATAAGTCGCAAACCGTTTGTCCTTGCTTTAAGGCGTATAAATTTGCAGTTATCAATTCACCTTTAATTTTATTTTGTTCCATATCCAAGCAAGAATTTTCTTTTTCGGATATAATTTGCAATTTTTTAATTTGCTTTTTTTCGTAAGCAGACAATTTTGATAAAAGTTGTCTTTTCTTAGTGTCAAATTCTTTTTTGCTATCTTTATTTTCGTAATAAAAACTTATTGCCGATAAAACGTCGGGGAAGAATTGTCTTTCTCCTTCGATATGCTTATAATTCGAAACGAAAACGTCTTCTTTATCGCCGTAGCGTATTATACAAGGAGAAATAGGAGGGGTTTCGATATATTCGACAAAACTACGGTAAAATTGTTCTTCTTTGCCGTTTAATCCGTCTACAACGTCGCAACCTAAATATTTAAAGCAAATTTCCGTAGCTGTTTGCGAGCATATACCTTTAAATCTGCTAAATAAAAACTCAGCTAAGTTTCCACCGGTAAATTCTTTTAAAGCATCTATGCTTTGTTTTTCGTCTGTATATAAAATTTTGTTTTGTGGCGGTGGGCAAGAATACTTCATTCCGGTAAGGATAGGGCGGACGTTGCTTACTTCGAAAGAAGAAGGCTTCATACAACCTAAAATAGTACCGTTGCCGGTAAGGATAACGTTAGAGTATTTGCCCATTATCTCGACGTAAAGTTGCTTTTGTTCGATTTCAAAAAAATCATTTTTAGAATCAAAAGAAATTTTTATTACACGCTCAAACTCAATCATTTCTACGTCGGTAATCGTACCACCGGTAAGGTGCTTTCTTAAAAGCATACAAAAATTATATGCGGATAAAGGATTTGGCTTTTCTCCATCCGTTAAAGAAACTCTGCACGTAACAGCATTTGCGGATATAACCACTTTAACCGAGCCTTTAGTCGTATAGACGGATAGATAAACCTCGTCTGGTGTAGGTTGAGTAATTTTATTTATTTTTCCGCCGACAAGCAAAGAATTTAGTTCTTTTACCGTATGTTTAATTGTAAACGCATCTTGTGGCATATAATTCTCCAAAAAAATAAAAACGGCTAAACGGTGGCGTTTTTATAATAAAATATCGATTTTTGTGTAAATTTTTTAAATATTATATAATAAAAATATAAAAATGTAAAATTATTTGATTAAAAAATTGCAAAATCGTTTTAAATATGATAAAATAGCAAAGCGAATAAAATATTTTA
>JAZNFL010000244.1:0-3008 GCA_045589135.1 Christensenellaceae bacterium | reverse complement strand
GAGAAAACATGTTTAAGGTTGTTTTGTGGTGTTAAACGGTTAAATTTTTTAAAAAGAAAAGATTAAGATTTTTACTGTAAGTGTAAAGAATAAGATTAAAAAGGAAGTTTAGTTAAGCGATAAGGTGTTGATTTTTGTAGTGTGTTATGATAAAATATAAAAAAGAGCATTATATAGTTATAAAACCGTGCGGATATATTAAAGACAAAGACAAATTAAGTAAACTTTGCGACGGATAAAAAAATCAAAATAATAATACAGGTGATTGCATGAAGAAGTTTTTTTGGATAATTTTATGTATAATAATGGCGATGTGTGTCTTAACGGCGTGCGATTGCGGAAAGGAGAATGGTGGCAAGTATAACAGTGGATACGAGCTTCCTATAATCCCCATAGAATAAAATGGGTAAAGAAAAAGCGAAGTGTTTGGTTTTAGACGTAAACTTTTGCTTTAATGTAATGCTTTGCCGATTTTTAAGGTCAATTATTTGGTTTTTTCGTTGTAAACGAAGGGTTTTTTAAGGGTGATAAAAGATTAAAAAATAGAATGTTGAACGTGGCGTTTTGTATAATTCAAAACGCCACGTGTTTTTTATTGTAAAAATAAAAGTATAAAGTTTTTGGTTGTTTGTAAAGGGGTTTTGTTTGTTAAAACAAGAAGAAATGATTGTTTTAGGTGGCGGAGAAGATATGCTTGGCGATAGGCATGCTAAGAGATAAACGGTTTGTTTGTGTAAAAGGCGTTGCGTTTATTTTTGGTTTTACGCATATGACAAAACGTAAAGATTTTTAGAAAAAACTAAGTTGTCAAAGGGATTTTGGACAAAAAAATTCTCCTACTTACTAAAAGGAGGTGTCCTGCAATAGAAGTAGGAGAATTAAAATATTCAATTATAAATTGTCGAGAAGTAGTTTTTAAAATAAAACTAAAACTCTAATTTTACACGTCGGTCGATTATAATTCGGAAGAACCAAAAGAAGGTCTTTCTATTACGACTTCTAAATTGCCGTTTCTCGTACGGATTTCGTCGATAAATTCTTTTTCTTGCGCAACGTCTTTAAGGGTAGCGTTGTAATAAATTCTAAACATACTGCCCATGTTTACCGTTTTTACTTTAAATACGTCGAATTTAGACGTGTATTTTTGCATAAGGTCGGTAAAGCAAGTTACGTAGTCAAGGTTTTCCGGAATAGTTATTCTTAAAACGACTTCTTTAGTGTCCGTGCGTTTTTCCCAAATGTTTACGGAAGAGAAAACCAAAAGTAAAATTCCTGCAATTAAAGCAAAAATTAATCCGTATGCAAGGTATCCTATGCCAAAGGCAAGACCGGAAGCCATTGCGATAAAGATGCTTCCTATTTCTTTTGCCGTGCCTGGGGCAGAACGGAAACGAATTAAAGAAAACGCTCCTGCAACTGCAACCCCCGTACCGACGTTGCCGTTTACAAGAATAATTACCATTGCGACCGATACGGGTAAAAGGGCGGTAGTGATAAAAAATCCTTTAGAAGAATCGGATTTTATCCAACCTAAAAAAGCAAGTATAACCCCCGTTATTATTGCAGTGCCAAGACAAGCAAAAAACGGTCCGACGTTCATTCCGTTTGTAAAAACGGAATTAAAAATAGACATTATAAATAATCCTCCTGTAAGACAAACAAGTTGTCTTTAATTTTAGGAGTTGAGGACAAAACGCCCTCAACTCCTAAGTTGTTATTTTTTAAACTTTTACTCCGTCAACGACTATGTTGGCAAAAGAGGTTCTACCGCCGCTTTTTCCTCCGTATAAACCGAAGAAAGGTCCAGTATGTAAGGTGTCTTTATCTGCGTTGTCAGCAACGAGATTAAAGTATAAGAGACGAGCGTATTCTCCACCGATATACATGGTGTATTCGCCTTCCGCAATATTACAAACAATTTTAATTTTGTAAGTTACGTTAAGGTCAGGCATTTTAATTTGTGTTGAATCACCTTGTGCATATCCGTTAGGAGAACCATTCTTCATCCAAGTGTCGCCAGGATTGCCGGAACTTGCTCTACCTACGCAGAATCCGTTTTTGTCGTCTAAAGACGTCATTCCGAAGAGTACGCCTACTATGCTTGATCCTGACGTAAGAGGAGTCATATCGAATTCTATAACAGAATCGTTCTTTAATCTGATTTCTTCAAAGGTAAGCCAAGCGCCGTCTGCGGTAGAGGTGTAAACCTTGTTGCCTTGTTCGTTAGTGGTAATATCCCAAGATCCGCCGTTTACTTGGAATCCGCCTTCCTTCATAACGGTGTTTTCGTGTACGAGTAAAGGTTTAACTACAGAAGTCCAAACAGCGTAACCGGCTTCCGTAAGGTGAATGTTGTCAGCCTTAAAGTATTCTGCAATAGGAGTGTTGTTAGAAACGAGTAAAGATTCGAGGTCTACCGTTTTAAGCCAAGAGGTGTTTTGTTCTCCGTAAGCTCTCATTGCGTTTACTAAGTTGCCGTATTCGGTTGTATATTTACCGTCTTTATAGTTGTTAGGAACAGGCATGCTGAGGACGTAAACGATATTGGCTTGTGGGAAGTCTGCGTGCATAAGCTCGAGCATTGCGTATAATCTTTCTGCTGTGTCTTTGCCGGTTTCGTTTAATCCGTTGACGTCGTTACCGCCGAGGAACAATAAGATTTGGCTAGGTTGTAAAGGCTTAATAAGTCTTGGGTATGCAACTTGCCAATCGTAAGTGGTCGTTCCTCCGATACCTACGTTGTACGCAAGGACTTTGCTTCCAAGGTCTTCTTGCCAAGTATCCCAGAAGTCTACGGTAGAAGATCCTGCAAGAACGATACCGCCTTTTTGAGCGCTTGCGTATTCTTCTTCTAAAGATTTAATTCTGGATTCGTAAGAAGATTGATATACATAATATACCATATTTTCAACAAATTCGTCAACTTTTGCGGCGTCGGTTTCTGCAGAGACTTCCGTAAGCTTAACGGAAGCTTTTTGTCCACCGAACGTAGCGTATAAAGAGGTGTA
>JAZNFL010000243.1:0-19958 GCA_045589135.1 Christensenellaceae bacterium | reverse complement strand
TATCGCTTGGAATCTTCTATCTCTGCCTTGTTTTGCCGTTCCTCCTGCGGAGTCCCCTTCTACGATAAAAATTTCGCAAAGTTCTGAATTTTTTTCTGAACAGTCTGCAAGTTTGCCAGGTAAAGCCGAACCTTCGAAAACGCTCTTACGAGTTGCTTCTCTCGCCTTTCTTGCGGCTTCTCTTGCATTGCGTGCGGTAAGACACTTGAGTATTATGGTTTTTGCATAAGTTGGGTTTTCTTCTAAGAAAGATCCAAAACGCTCTGCCATAGCCTTTGCGACGATAGAACGCATTTCGCTATTGCCGAGTTTTGTCTTTGTTTGACCTTCGAACTGAGGATTTGGCATTTTTACCGAAACGACTGCCGTCAAGCCCTCTCTTACGTCTTCGCCGGAAAGTTTATCGGCTTCTTTTAAGACGTTTAACTTTCTGCCCGCTTCCGTAATGAGTTTTAAAAGAGAGTTTTTAAATCCGTCGAGGTGAGTTCCGCCTTCTTCTGTATTTATGTTGTTTACAAAAGCAAAAATAATTTCGTTATAAGAATCGTTGTATTGAAGAGCTACTTCTACTATGCAATCGCCAAACTTGTCTTCGAAATAAACGGGATTTGGGAAAAGTAAGGTTTTATTGACGTTTAAGCTCTCTACGAACTGCTTAATACCGCCTTCGTAACAAAGGTCGTCGTGTCTTTCTTTACCTTCTCTTTCGTCGTCCATGACGATTTTAAGCCCTTTATTTAAGTAAGCGAGTTCACGAAGTCTTGCTCTTATCGTGTCGTAATTAAATTCCGTACTGTCGAAGATTTCTTCGTCGGGCATAAAGGTTACCTTTGTACCCGTTACGTCGGTATCGCCGACAACTTGAAGTCTGGTTTGCGGAACTCCTCTATTAAAGACTATTTTGTGAATATGTCCGTGTTGGTAAACTTCGACTTCCATCCATTCTGAAAGAGCGTTTACGCAAGATACGCCTACGCCGTGAAGCCCACCGGAAATTTTATATCCGCCACCACCAAACTTTCCGCCGGCGTGGAGCTTTGTAAGAACGAGCTCTACAGACGATATGCCTTCCGGCTGGTGTATGCCCGTAGGAATGCCTCTGCCGTTGTCTAAAACAGTACAAGAGCCGTCTTTATTGATCTTGACGTTTATGACCGTACAATAGCCAGCCAAAGCTTCGTCTATGGAGTTGTCAACGACTTCTTGGACGCAGTGATGAAGTCCTCTTAAATCCGTTGTTCCGATATACATACCCGGTCTTACACGAACGGGTTCTAACCCTTCTAATACTTGGATTTGGTCTTCGCCGTATTCGCCTTGAACTTTAGTTTGTTCTTCTGCAGAAAGGGTAACTTCTTCGGTCTCAGTTATGCCGATCTTGTTTTCGTCTGTCATAATTTGCTCCTATACTTAAATTATAATAAACTTTATTTATATAATGAATATAATATTATTATATATTAAATTATAATATAAGTAAAGCAAAAATTAAAACTTTATATTTTTTTGACCGAAAAATTTTTACTTTTAGTAAAATTTTTAAGGTTTTTGGTGGGCTATTTTGCTAATTTTTAAGTCAAAAAGCAAATCAGCTAAAATTTAAGCGTTTTTACTCTCCCGTTATTTTTGCAATAAAAACTCCTTGCAGTTTAAGTATTATTCGAACAAACAATAAATAACTCAACGCTTAAATTCTTTCTTTTTACAAATACCCGAAAACACCTTTCCGTTTTGCACATATAAAAAATACCTCGCCATCCCCAACCCACTGCACGAATAAAAAGCAAAAACTTTTATCGATCTTACTAATTAACAAACCACAACGTTTTATCTTTTAATTAAACTTTGTTTAAACAATAAAAAAATAAGGCACGTCATACTTCTCCCAACGAGAAATACGGCGTGCCGTTTGGTTTATAATAAAACTATTTTTGTCAAATTAACACTCAATCGATTTTGGTCCCGGCATTTATAAGTCTTACTTCTAAGTTAGCCAAGCCCTTTATAGGGTAGCTCTCGGCAGTTTTTAACGCCGACTGCCTTAAGAGTCGAGACCAATCTTTTTCGCTTGTTGTAAGCCTATATTCGGCTTGTATTCTTAAAGATGCGGGGCTTTCTTCTTCGAGCAATAAATTTAAAGCTTCTTCTTTATGCTTAGCGACGTAAGTCTTGTCCCCAAGCATAAGCGCACAATAAAATCTCTCTTGCTTAGCATACGGCAAAACGTCCGACAAACTGCTTTCTGCAATGACTTCGTCCAAAAGCTTTTCCGCTTGGCGATAATTGCCTTTTAACATACACTTTAATGCTTTGTAATAACTTAAAGGAGACAACTGTTCTTTGGTTGCTCCGTCCACTATAAAAAATTTATCTTCTACAGCATCTAAATTTTTACCTTCGTAAAGAAGGGATAAAAGTTCTACGTGTCTTGCTAAACACTGCCATTCTATAGATTTTTTACGAAAAACAACGAATCCGTCGCAAGACGAAACGAAAGGACATGAGTTAATTAAAAAAACGTAAACGGCAGACGCACAGCCGAGCCCAAACAAACCGAATACCGGCTGGTTATCCAACAACAAACCCAAAAGTAAACAACACGCAATAAAGCATACGGAAGCAATTAAACCGGCAATTGCAGAATTCCTTACCGCCTTGACTGCAGTTTGAGATTTTTTACCGACTAAAGTTACTCCGCCTTCTCCAAAAAAGCCTACGTGTATCTTTTTTCCTGTTGGTGTTTTTTCTATCTCGAAAAGCTCGCACCTAAAAGAAAACCACTCCGCTCCGCAAACCTTTCCACCTATTAAATGGGCTACTTCGTGAACAACCGTATGCAGTAAAGAGCACAAAATCATTCCACCGACACCAAAAAATAACAGGTTTATAAGATTGTATTTTCGGGCTAGTCCAACGGATAAAACAACAAAAAATAACGCAAGAGACACCACGAAAGAAAAGACGTTCCACAATATCTTTGCCGTCTTATTTTTACTTTTCGACTGCATATAGATCACCTCCGGTCTTTAAAGCCAAATACCCCTCTGCATTGTCGTTTTCGCTTACGCTTACAAAAGACAATTTGAGCATGTTTATTATCTCTGATAAAACTATTGCTCCACCAAGAATTACCTCTGCCCTTTTAGGGGTAAATTTTAGAATATTTATTCTTTCTTCTACGGAATATTCGGACAAAAGTTCTATATAACTCTCCAATTCTTCTCCGTAAATTTTACTTAAATGAACTTTATTCCTATCGTACACCGATAAATTTTGCATACGTGCGGATAACGCCGTAGCCGTACCGCCTATGGCGTAAAAAACCCCAACCTTAGGAACTTCGCCAAAGTCCTTAATCTTTGCTCTTACAAAATCTCTTAAACGCTCTTTATCTTGACCACAAGAATCCTTTAACGTAACCGCACCTATTGGCAAACTGTAAGAATAAACGATTTTTCCGCCCTTGGCGACAGTTATCTCCGTACTTGCTCCGCCAATATCTATAATTCCGCCGTCTTTGCCTTCTAGAGCACCCGTTATGCCAACCACGGCTTCTTGTTCTCCCGACAAAACGTCCACTTGTATGCCGAATTTTTCTTTAACTTTTAAGACGAATTCTCTTCCGTTAGAAGAATTCCTTACGGCTGCGGTGGCAAAAGCGTAAATTTCTTCTACACCGCTACGTATGGCCTTGGCTAAAATTTGAGAGATTGCCGTTAAATTTCTTTGCTCAGCCTCTTGGGATATTGCTCCGCTTAAAGCAAGCCCTTCTCCAAGCCTTGCAGTTAAAGTGTCTTTGTATAAAGTTTTTCCGTCCGCCACGAAAAGGCAGCGAACGGAATTTGAACCAATATCGATTATTGCAATTTTAGACATAATTATTTATCCGTAGGATAGCGTAAACCCAACTCGTACGCTACTTCTTCTATTTTCCACTCGTCCATCCAAATGTCTATTTGGTCGGAAGTTTCGTCAATTTGCTGTTCGAGCTTCTTAATCTCCGCATCGAGTTTTTTTGCATCATTTTTGTATCTACCTATCAATAAAAATTGATAAATCACAGTAAACGCCATAAAAAAGAAAAACACGACGCCCGCTATTACGCAACTGTTGACGATTTTTATCTTTCGTTCGTTAGTCACAATTACAACTCCTTGTTTATTCGGTTTTACCGTATAGTATTATTATATACCATATTAAACAAAAAAGCAATAATATTATGAAAACTTACTAAATAACACAAAAAACCGCCTACAACCCCGATCAACATATACCCACGCAAACCGCAAAATCTTAAATTGTTTCTGACAACAATCGTCAAAATCGCAAATATTACGCAATACGTAACGTTTAAAATTGACAAAATTATTTTGTTTTTTGTAATCTTAGACAAAAAATAAAACGGTTCGTAAAGAAGCCCACAAACGCTTCCGAAAGCAAAAATTACCGTAAAATACCAAAATTGATTATGCGATGCAAAGGTCATTTAAACAGTTTTTTTACAAGTGTTTTAGACGTTCCGTACTTTAAAGAAGTTATTTCTCCTTCCAATCTGAGCACTCCTTCCGCCTTTCTAAAATCCGTTATTTTTAATCCCACCCCACACACGGAAAGCTTTTTACCGCCGATTAAAGACGCATTTACCACTGTATCGGTAAAACCTTCGATCTCTGCAATTCCGCTTGCCGTAAGCCTTTTATTGTCCTCTATTTTTAATGCGTGACCGTTTTCCAAAATAAAACAAAACCTCCCATACGATATCGTATGAAAGGCCTAAAAAGTTTATTCCGTTAAATTTTTAAATCTCCGTCTGACATCCAACCTTTTTTGCGCATAAACCATCCGCAAACAAAGCACACCACGGCAGGAATAACAAACATAAGCAAGACTATTGCTATCCATTGAGTTAGATTTTTGCCTTCCGCTAAAACACCGAAAACACCAACCAAACCACTCGTTCCCATACCACCGCCGGAAGCGTTGCATTTAAGCTTAAATAAACACGTCGCCAAAGGTCCGACTATTGCGCTCGATATTATAGGAGGGAGCATTACGATAGGTTTTTTCATTACGTTAGGTATTTGCAACATGCTTGTGCCAAGCCCTTGAGAAACGAGTCCGCTTACACCGTTTTCTTTAAAAGACATAACGGCAAACCCTACCATATGTGAAGCACAACCGACTACCGCCGCACCGCCTGCTATCAACATTGTTTCGCTCGTGTTGCCAAGCGCTATTGCAGTCCAAATTGCAGCGGAAGACGTAGGCATCGTAAGTAAGACACCCATTACCACGGCAATTATTATACCCATAAAGAAAGGAGTTACGCCCGTAGCGTATTCTATAAATACTCCGAGTTTTGCTATTAGCCAAACAAAAGGGATAGAAACGTAAAGACCTAAAACGGCACAAGTTATACACGTTATCGGAACTACTAAAATATCGAGTTTAGTTTTACCGCAAACCAAAGATCCGACTTCTACGGCAATTAAAGAACAAACGTACGAACTTATCGGATTGCCCGGAACCCCCGCAGAAACTTTTTCCATCATTTCGGTAAGCAAACCGTTACAATTTAAAATCTGCTCCGAATACGCACCCAAAAAACCTGCAACGATAGCAGAAAAAACCACCATCTTGTCGCATTTTAAGTAATACGCTATGCCCGCACCTATACCTGCGCCCATTAAAACGGACGCAACTAAGCCTATGCTCTTTACAAAATTGCCAACTGCGTTATTGCCTATAATTTCTACGCCAATGGTCTTAATTATAGTGCCTGCGATTAAGGTTACGAAAAGTCCTTGAGCCATACCCGTAAACGCATCTATAAACCAACGCTTTGGCAAACCTTTTAACCAATTTGCAAATTTACTCATAAAACTATCTCCGTAAGTTTATTGTCAAGAATGTCGCACGACGTTAAATAATACGGTATGCCGTCTTTTACGACCTTTAAATCCGCTCTGCTATCTTTGCCGTGCAAGTGCCCGTAAACGACGCAATCGACGGCGTATTGACTAAAAAGCTGAGTAAAAGGCGATTCTTCTCTTTTGACGTTAAACGGAGGATAATGCATCATAATTATAACCTTATCCCCTTCGGCACGAGATTTTTCTATAGCTTTTAAAACTAAACGCATACGCTCGGTTTCTCTTGCTAAAAGTTTTCTATCTTCGTCCTTAAAATCCGGAGAGCCTTCTACACACCACCCACGAGAACCGCCTATTATAACGTTGCCAAACTTAACGCAATCGTTTTGAACGAACTTACAATCCTCGCCGAAGCAGTCTCTTATTCTTGATATACTTTGCCACCAATAGTCGTGATTACCCCTTATAAAGACCTTTTTACCTTTAAGACCGTCTAAGAAATCTTTGACGTCCTTTACGGCGCTTTCGAGCTTCATTGCCCAACTTATATCTCCGGATATCAACACGACGTCGTCATCACCAACTTTCGATTGCCAATCCGATTTTATTTTTTCTACGTAATTTTTCCACTTAAAACCAAATACATCCATCGGCTTATCGGAATCTCCCGACAAGTGTAAATCACTTATGGCAAAAATCTTCAATATACAAACTCCGCTTTTTATTATCGTTTTACCGACGATAATATTTTAACACCTTTACGACAAAAAAACAAACGTTTTACACTTAGAGAAAAAAAATATAAAAATATACACAATTAAAACGCTAAACAAAGAAAAATTAATTAGGCTTACGTAAACGGTTTTGCAAAATCTAACGACGATAAATAAAATACACACACAAGACGTCTATCGCCACAAATTATTAATAACACGTAAAACCAATCAATAACGTTTTGCCACAACGCAATAAAATTTTAATCAAGAGCAAAACTCGTCCGACGCCATCAAATAAAATCGACAAAAACAACGAAAAAAGTTTCATTTTATAAATCAATGCAAATTAAAAGCGACGGAAAACCCTAACTCCGTCGCCTTAAATTAAAATATAAAATTAGCTATACTCCGTTCTATCTATTACGTTTTGCTTTAAATCGTACGACAAAGAAGAGAATCTTGCAGAAAAACCACCCACACGAACTATTATAGAATCTGCCAACTCTTTACTGTTTAGCGCCTCGATGAGTTTTGCCTTGTCCACTACGCTTATTTGAATTTGATTGCCACCACGCATAAAGTAAGCTTTTATAAGCCACTTTAAAGAGTTTTTTCCGTTTTGTCCGCTTGCGACGGATGCGCTTAAACGCATGTTGACTATCCAAGTCCCCAAAGCCAAAGAAGGATTGATGCAAGACACCGAATTAAGCAGTGCCGTAGGAGATGTTTTATCCCTGCCCGTCATACAACCGCCACTGTCGGCTATTGGAGAAAAAGCCTTTCTCCCGTCAGGAGTCGCTTTTGTCTTTTTGCCCGTATCTACAACGCTATTGAACATTATACACGCAGGTAAAAACGCCGATATTTTGCCCCTTGATAATTTTTGCGAAGTAATAGAATTGCAAGTAAAATTAAATACGTCGCAAAAAATCTTGTCCACTTCTTTGTTGTCGTTGCCGAAAAAGACTAATTCTTTAACGTCTTTAAGGTAGTCTTCGTATCCAATAAAGTCGTATTTAACCGCATTAGCCACGTAAGATAAAGAATACTTTTTTTGCTTAAAAACCAAAGAATATAAAGCATACAAACCGTCTGCCGCATTTGCTAAGCCACAGACGTTTACGACGCTAAAGTTATACTCTGCGCCACCGTTATTAAATTCCGTACCCGTGCGCAAGCAATTTAACGCAAGTACGCTACGAATGATTTGCGGGACGTTTTCTGCACGCAATTTACTAAATAGGTTTATTTGGTCTGTTATTTGTTTTACAGTATTTTTTATATGTAACTTATAGGCGTCTAAAAAGGCTTTAAAAGACGAAATTTTCGTATTTGCAATAAGCGTTTCGTGTAAACATTGCGCTAAGTTTATGCCGGCATCTATAGAGCCTACGTTGCTTTTTCCGGAAATCATCGTTTCTGAACACCCACCAAAGCAAAAACGCTTGGCATCCTCCTCGTCTACACCGATACCCTTTAAGCCGTTGACGAAAGAGTCTTTATTGTAAATTGCAGGGTTGCCACCGCAAAGAACGTTGTCTATTGCCGTTTGCCAAACTTCTTCCGAAGTATCTTCTCCCACCGCCAAACATAAATTTGGTTTTACCTTTCCTTTTGCCGCTTTTAAACACAATAAAGTATGCTCTTTATAATCGCCTATCCTTGCGTTCCAAGAGGACGTTATCTCCATCGACTTAAACATCTCTTCTAAGATTAATACAGTGTCTTCTTGTATGGGATAATCTTTTAAGTAATAATCTAAATTACCCAAATTGTCGCAATCGTCCAAATAAAAAATGAAATTAATTCTGACGAGCGCACCAAAAATATCCTTAGCCGGACCTATCAAAAAATCCTTATACGAAGATATAAGCCTATCGACTTTATACCCATTTGGAAAAGCACAAAGCTTTTCGATAATCCTCTCCACTAAAGCCTTAACAGCATAGACCACGGTTAAGGCGTTTTTACTGAACCCGTTGTTGTTTAAGGCGTTGCTTTCTTGTGCAAATTTGACGTAATCGTTAAGACCGTGTTTTACAAAGTAGTCGTAATCGGGAACAAAATGGGTGTAACCTCTGCCAGAAAGAGCAAACCTTTCTTCTATTACTTCGTTTACGGTGCTACTTTTACACCACGCCTCTATAGCCGACTTTTCTTCCTCCTCTAAAGAGCTATCTTTTAACTGTGTTTTATCTAAACACATCGAATACGAGTAATCGAAATTTATTATATTTTTGCCGTTAGTGTAAAAACCTCTTTTCCCGGTAGGATACAAATAGGTATCCTCGTATGTTGGCAAAGGATTATTATCTAACGCACAAAGTACGGCGTCCGTGTATCTTGAAAGGTTATCGCCGTTGGGATTTCTAAAAAAACCTGCCGTAAAATAATCTTGACGTAATATTAATTTTTTATATAAAGCGTCGTAATCTATAAACATATAACCTCGACCTTGGTGTTTTTTTGTATATAATTAAGTGACTTGAGCATCTGCTCTTTACTAGGCACGGTATATTCTTCTTTATAATCTATATTGACTTTTTTATATTTATCCGTCAACAAATCGTTGTATGGTAAAAGTTCTATTCTTTTAACTGAGTTAGAAGAGTTTACTACACTGATAATATCGTCCAAATGATTTTTGTTTAAGTTTACTCCTCCTATAAGCGGACAACGCAAAACGGTTTTTTTACAACTTTTACAAAGGTAAGAAAAATTTTCTTTGACGACGTCTATATCGCCTTTTGTAAAGGCAAAAAACTTCTCTTTATTCCACAACTTAAAATCAAAATAAACTTCGTCGCAAATATCGACTATTTCTTTAAAAACGTTAGGTTGGCACGTTCCACACGTTTCTATAATTACGTGCAAACCTTCTTTTTTACATTCTCGTATAAGGCTCTTGGCAAATTCCGGTTGAGCGGTTGCTTCCCCACCGGAAAGCGTAACTCCACCGCTAGACAATTGATAATAAATTTTGTCCTTTAACAAAACGTCAACGACTTGCCTTGCCGTCATGACCTTTGCAATTGGACTGCCGTCTGCATAATTGGTCATCGGCATATATCCTTCCGGGTTATGACACCACTTACAACTAAGCGGACAACCTTTAAAAAACACGACGGAACGTATGCCTTCTCCGTCCTTAGGAGAAAACCTCATTATATCAAATATATATCCTTTAACCACGTTTCCTCCTTTTGTTTATTCCGTGGGCAGAAAACTTTCTGCCCACGGAATAAACTCTTGCTGATTTTGCGATTTACCACATAATAATTTTAGTAAAAGTTACAACGCAATTTTTATAAACTGCACAGTATTTAATTATCGCCTATTAAAACGAAAATTACTTTCTCTTTTTAACTACCAAAGCAATACCCATTGCAAACAAAAGACCTAAAGGAGCGGAAGCCGAAGAAGAACATCCGGAAGTTAAAGGAACTTGTGTAAACGATGCAACGATAGTTACGTCGGAAGTTATGCCTGCGTTAAAGTCGAATTCTTCTTCTCCAACGTACCATCCGTCAAAGGTGTATCCGTCCTTAACGGGATCTGCAGGTTTTTGAATAGTTTGACCGTATTCTACTTGACCGTTTAAAATTTCTACACCGTCTACTTTAATGACGTAATTATAGACGTTTACGGTATATTTACCTATTAAGGTTACGTCTTCTATTACTTCGGTTGCAGAAAGTTCGGTTACGAGTTGACCATCTAAATACCAACCGCCAAAGGTAAAGCCTTGGATTTCTTCTCCTTGAGGAAGAGTGGTTGTAGTGCCGTAAACGTGAGTTTTTACTTGATAATCGTAAGCGGAATCTTCTACGCTTCCTTTCTTTTCGATCTTATAAGTTACGTTAAAGCTCTTAGGATTCCACTTTGCAACTAAAGTTAAATCTTGTTTTACGGCTTCGTTAAAGTCGAATTCTTCTTCTCCCAAATACCAACCGTCAAACTCGTAGAAAAGTTGATTTTCTACTTCTTCTGCAGTTATGGTGCTACCGTAATTTACTTGGAGTTCTTTTACCGTTTGTTCTCCGTCAATAAACTTAACGGTATAAGTGTTGACGGTATATTCTGCTACTAAGGTTACGTCTTTTGCTTCGCCTGTTGGCATCGTATTAACGACTTGTCCGTTAAACGTCCAATTTTTAAAGGTGTAACCTTCTATTTCTTTTGCGGTAGGAAGTTGAACTTCTTGTCCGAAAGTAAACGTTGCAGGTTGATATTCTACAGGGGTGTTTTCGTTTTCGCCGAGTTTTTCTAAGTAAGAAACGTTGTAAGTTTTAGCTTGGAATATTGCAACTAAGTTTAAAGTTTGGGTAACGGTTGCTCCTTGGAAGTTGAATTCTTCGGTTTGTCCTTCTTGTACCCAGTAAAGGAAATCGTATCCTTCTACTTGTGGATCTTGAGGCTTAACGAGTTCTTGACCTTGTTCGTAAACTTCGGAAGTTTTTTCTCCGTTTACGTCGTAATTTACCGTCAATTTATTTTCGAGCTTAGCGTCGCCCCAAACGGATTCGGTATTTCCGCAAGCTACTGCTTCCGTATAGAGATTTAATTTAACGGCGTCTTTATTGTCGTAAGCAAAGCAGAAATCTATACCGCTGTTAGACCAATTTACAAGTTGGCTCGTATACGTAACTACGCTACCGTCTTTATAAACTACGTCTGCTTTAAACGTGGTTTCTCCAACGTTGTTTACGGTGTTGTCGTCAAGTCCTGTGGTAAGATGAGATAAACCTACCTTTGCGCTAAAGTAATTATAATTTTTACCTGTAATATCGAAAGAATAACAAGCGTTGTCGAAATTTTCGTCCCCTGCTACCATAAACATTCCTCTTGGATAAGCTATAGAAGAATTAGTTGCAGAGTCGTGCATCTTTAACGGGCTACCCATATGGTCGTAACCTCTCGTTAAAGCAAAAGGCCAGACCTCTGCGTAAGTTTCTTCCGCATACCAAGTATAGAGATAATCGTTTGTCGTAAAGAACGCCGCATTACAAAGGTTTACTAATCCGTCGCCTATGCCGTTTTCGCAAATTACTCTTAATTCGAAAGTCTTAGCGTTTTGTGGAATTGCAACGTTTACGCTGGCAGGTGCTTTTGCAAGCCATTCTCCATAATGCGCTAAAGTTCCATTAGAATTGATAAGGTTAGAATGGTAAACTTCTACGCCGTCTATCCAAGCGTCTACGTAACAACCAAAAGATAAATCCATTTCTACGAGAGTATTAAAGAAGGTATAACCCTTTCCTTCGATATCCCATTTTAAAGAAACGTACTCGTTTAAATTAGTCTTATCTGCAGAATAATTAGCGTAATTGCTTCCTCTTAACTGAACACCTAAACCCTTCTCGAAAGATTGACCTGTGCCTAAGAAGAATAATTTGTCGCCGTTTGCCTTTCCGTCGAGTATAACTTTATTTCCGTGACTGTAATCCCAACCTGTCGCAGTGGTGTTTTTACCTCTTTCTAATATATCCGAAGCCCAAATTTTTTCTCCCGTAGCGTTATATAAAATAGGGTTGAGCCATGCGCTTGAACCAAAAGGTTGACCGTATCCGCATTCGTTAATACGTAAAGTTAAAGTTTCGGCTCCCTTTACGTTTGCAATAAGTCTAACCGGCTCGTAAGAAAACGTGTGTTTTTCGGCAGGATTTGCATCTTCGCTCTTTCTCCATGTAATAGAATCCTCTTCTTGTCCGTCTACGAGAACTGTAAACTTAACCATGTTGTTACCGTCGTCTGGTTGAGCAACGTATACGCTAAACCATTCGTAATTGTTAGAATAAGCCGAAATATCGTACACGATATCCGCATTGTTTTCTAAACCTGCAGGGCTATGAGTTCCTATACAGTTTACAGAGTAATCAACTCCGTTTACGGTTATGGGTTGCCCATCCCAGCGAGCATTCTTTTGCACTTCGCCAAAACCGCTTACCGCAGAAGTCCAAGTGAGTTCTTCTGCTACCTGAACGTAAGTTTTAGACGGCTGGGTTTGTTGTGCTTGCACTTCTTGCGGAGCGTAAGCCATAGCAACGCCTAACGTCATTGTAACGGCTAAAGCCGATACGAGTAAAGATTTGAGTTTCATGAGATTCCTCCTTATTATTTTCGGAAATTAATTCCGTTTATTCCTTTTTTAAAATTTTTATTGATATACTAAAATTTTCATATCAATAACTGTTTGCCGTATTTTACCTTCTGTTACAACAAAATCCAAAAAGACTTTTTGGCAAAGTCAAAATCTTGCAAAATTTTGACTTTGCCTTATTAATTAGCCGTTATTTTTCTTAAATACCACGGCAAGTCCAACGGTAGGTCTTGACCATACGCCGTTTTCGAAAACGGTAGAATATTGAGTTGTTCCTTTGATTTCTACCAATGTATTCTTTTGATTTAAGTTCAAAACCTTATCTTCTCCGCCTACCGTAGCTTTTACGTTTGCAAACCTTGCTACTGCGTCTTCGGTTATTATCGCAACGGAAGATTTATCGCTGACAAACGTTCTACTTGCAACTTGTTGTCCGTCCACGTAATAAGTGATAGAAGTCTTGTTTCTGACGGCTTTAAGGTTATGCTCTACGGTATAATCGAAATCTTTAGGCATGGCAATCTTGACGACTTTATCCGAAGACATTCCACTCGTTCTTTCGTAAACGACTATATTAGAATAATACTCGTCTATATATAATGCCGAGAATTTTTCTTCGTTTACGTATGCACCAAAGATACCTGCTCTTGGGAAGGTTTCGTTAAGACCGTTACGAACGACTTTTACGTCGGCAGAGAACTCGTAAGCATCTGCAAGCACTCCGCTATACATACCCGCTCTACCGTAACCGGTATTAGTTTGCAGGTAAACACATGGGCTAGAATTGTAAACTTTGAGTTTTAAATATTCCGTATCTACTGCAAACGTTGCGTTTACGTCGATTACGCCTTCTTGCTTGTTTAAGGTATACGTGGAAACCAAAGATTCTTCTTTACCTTTTACGGCGTAGAGTTCTGCGGTAACTACGGCGTCTTTATCTTCTCCTTTTAAAGCAAAGCGTGCGCTTAACTTTCCACTTCCGTCAAGTCCGGTAATCTTAAATTCTTCCGTATCGGATTTGCCGAAAACTTCGTCGGATAAGTCTATATTGTACCCTTCTACGTATCTTTGTCCGTTTATTACTATATCTTCGGTAGAATATTCGCCTTCGAGATAAAGTCCCGTTTGTGCAAAAGGACTGTCTGCATCAAAGACTTTTTCTGCCGTCGCAACGCTACTGCCGAATTTATTGTAAGCTGTTATTTCTACGTTGTAAGTTGCGTTTGCAAGACCATTTATGAGAGTTCTTCCTGCAAAACTTTCGGTTGCGTAAGAATATACGAGATTTTCTCCACAGAAGATTTTAACGAGATAATACAAGTCGTGTGTATCGTCGTTTATAACCACTTCTAAAGAGTTATCCACTTGGTTGAGTTCAGCAAAGAAAGAATCAGGAATAGCGGTTATCTCTTCCGCTCCCTCTGCTCCTACCCTTATAAAGTAAATTATTTCTGCCTTATAAGAACCTTCTAACGTAAGGGCAATACCGTTTTTAAGTTGTGCTCCGGTATACGTTGCAAAAGGAATTTTTCCGTTTTCTGACCAAACGTAATAAGAATCTGCATCGTTTAAACCTTTAAACGGAACGACGTAAGTGTCGTCTACCGAACCGTCCGGATCGGGCTTAAAGCAGAAAGCCGCACCTTTGCCGGTGTAAGGATCGAAGTATTGCATTCCGTCCCAATTTAAGCCGTCGTATCTCGGAAGATTATGATATACGTTGCCGTATTTGACGAGTTCTCTCATCCATTCGTCGTATATCTCTATTGCTCTTACTAAAGTTCTATTAGTTATGTCCGGCATATCCGAAAGCATACTCATCATAGGACAAGAAGAACCCATAAGGACGCTCCAAAATCTGTATTGATCGTCAGAAACCGGACCGGTAGGATCGTACATGTAGTCGTTGAGCCAAAGCATAAGTTGCATTGACGGCAACGCAAAACTCGAATCGTAGAAACTTCTTCTTACTTCGCTCGTCGAAAATGCGTCCGTCGTTTGAATACGAGTTCCGTAACTAAGGCTCATAAAGTCTTTAAGCGTACCACCGCAGTTACAGTCTTCCCACTTGTAATAATGGGCTTCGCTCTTGCCGTCTACGTCGGTAGGTATCGGGAAGAGTTCGTACATCATTTCGAAAAGTTCGTACGCACGCTTTGCCGTCCAATATCCGACGTCCGCTCTGTCGTCGATGTGTTCGTGTCCTTCTTTTATACAGTAACCGAGAATATATCCAAAGTCGGTTCTCATTCCGTCAAGACCGAATTCCATATAGTAATTTTTTAAATATTCTTTGACGTAAGCAAATGCATCGGGATCGGCAAAACAAACTTCGTCCCAGAACAAATCGTCCCCACGGGCAAACCAGTTTTCGTTAGAGTGTACACCCGTACTCGTCATTGCATCGGTATGATCAGAAAGACCGTTACCCGCTTGCATATATATCGTAAAGTAAAGTCCTAAAGCGTGTACGAATTCTGAAGAATACTGCATACTACTTTGCCAGTTTTCGTGTACGCCACGCCAGTCGCTTATGTTCTTCCACCAATAGGTATCTATCGTTATTTCGTCTACGCCTATTTGAGAGAACTCGTAAACGGCATCGTAGAACTTAGCGTCGCTCATACGCCAACTACGTCTTTGCAAGTCTAAAACTTCCCAGAAGTTCCAACCGAAGGTCGGAAGATAAGAATCCAATCTGTTGACGGCAGGCATCATAAACGCAAAATACCAAGACTTCATGGCGTTAGAACCATCGTCGACGTCTCCGTTATAAGCGTTAAAGAATACTTCCGGAAGATTTAAAGTTTCTCCGTGTGGAATTTCCGTCAAGAATTGATCGTCGAAACCTGCTTCTACGTAGACGTTTTGACCTTTTCCAAATACTTCTACCTTACAATCCGGCCAAATTACACCAAAGTAAACGCCGTTTTGTAAGCCGTCTTTCTTTTGGTTTAAAGAAACCCAAGGGACGTAACCTGCGTCTATTTGCTTGCCGTTATTATAGTCGGTAGTACAAAAGACGTTCATGTGGTATCCGTCGTTTACGGTATCGCTTCTGTAACCGTAATTAGTCGTATACATTGCACTCTTGTAAGTGTAATTGTTGGTCACTTGTGCGCCTTCTTCTCTTTGTAACTCTAAAACCAAAGTGTCTTCGTGTTCGATATAAATCTTTTCTCCGCTTTCGTTTATAAAGTCTATCTTATGTCTTATAGGAGAATCGAAATCTTGCTCTGCAGACCAAACGGATTTTATAGTAAACTTACCCGTCGTATCCTTAAACGTAAACACGTAGGATAAAGTTTCTCCCAAGAAGTCTTCGTGAGCAGAATTAATGTTAAAGGTTTCCGTCGCTTCTCTAAACTCTTCTACGTCTTGGAATTGCCAAGCTAATTTTGTCCATTCTGCCTTTTGACCACCTATTTTGACCTTGTTTATAAACGAAACGAAAGAGTTTGTTCCTTTAAGCCAATCGTGACCGTCGTAAGACTTTAATTGGGTTATTATCATTCCGTTTTCCGCAGGCTTAACGGTTGCTTGAGCAGTGTTGGTCTTTATCGTCTTAGAAGGAGCGTTTTCTAAAATCTTTGCTACTTTTACGGTTACAGTCGAGCTTAACTCTCCGGATTTTACGGTAATCTCGTTTACTCCGCTTTCGGTTACGGTTATTGAACTGTTGAATTTACCCATATCGTCGGGCATAACAGTATCCTTTAAAGTTCCGTTGAGATAAACTTCTACACCACTATCCATACCCAAAACCGTACCCGTAACGGTAAAATCTCCGCCACCACTCAATACCACCGATTGATCGTCCAATGGGGATTCGAGCTCTAAATAAGGGGTTAAAAGTTTGATGTTTTTACTTATCTTTGCTTCTAAGAAATCCGCCCAGTCGCATTGATAAGACTTATCTCCGTTGTTTGCAATAAGACGCAACGTAGAAACTCCCGTAATATCCACGAGAATATGCTTAGCGTCTTCTGCAGAACGCATTATGTTGGATTTATAAAGAACTTTTCCGTCTCCTTCTATTATAAATACAACCGTACCGGCAGTTCCGTTGTTGTTGGTATCTTTGTTTACTCCAATGTAACACTCGAATACGGTATAACCGTAACTTGCAGGGAAGTTAACTTCTACAAAGGCGTCTTGTCCTTGTCCGTCGAAAGCGTGGAGAGAAACGCCGTTTTTATAAACCTTGCCGTTTACGTTGAGTTCTCCTCCGACGACACTTTGATTAACGCCGACGGTTCCCCAACCATTTGCAAAATCCGACCAAGTTAAATCGGTTATATATTCTACGTCTTTTAAAGTCGTCTTATAGACGTTAGGGCTTACCCAAACTGCAGTGTTTTCTAACGCTCCGTCTACGGCTTCTACAGAAAGCTTTAAAGTTTGTACGTCTTGTCCGTAATAGAAGGTTATCGTTTTACCGGAGTTTTGAGCCGTTATAACTTCGGAAGAATACTTTATTAAAGATCCATCCTTCTTAATTGCCTCTACGTTAAACTTTACTTTACCCGTACTGCAAAAATCTGCAAGTCCGACTACGGAAGTAAAGGTGTCGGCAGGAAGATTAGAAACGTCGAAGCTGTACGAACTGTAAGAATTAGACGACAATACGTCGTAATACTTTCTTTCTCCTAAATCCGTCTTTAACACTGCGGTATTACCGCTGAATATACTTCCTCTCGTAACAGGATACTCCCAATCCTCGGACACAACCTCTTCTTCTATATAATTATCAAAGAGATTTAATCCGTTTTTATAAAAAGCGGCATTGACAAAATCTATCGCTCCGTCATTATAAATGGTATCCGCTATAAGTCTTATTTGGAAGATCTTTGCCCCGTCCGGAATCTTTACGGAAACTCTTACGGGATACGGATTACTGCTCGAAGTAAACCCTTTTATAAGACCGGAAGAATACTCGCACTTTCCGTCGACGTAAACTTCGTAATAAGCTCCGTTACTTGCAGGATCGAAAACTAACGCTTCGAAAAAGTCCGCATCCATATCGGAGATATCGTACGTCGCAAAAGCAAAGTTTGCTTCGTTGTTTTTATCTTGTGCATACGTAGCGTAAGGAACGTTTACGAGATGCATTCCTATGCCCTTAGAATAATTAATTTGACTAGCGTATATTTGATATTTAAACGGCGTTCCGTTTACCGTTTTGTCTTTGCCGAAAGTTCCGTATCCGACGTTTGTTTTAACTTCTTTAATATCGCTTAAATAAATTTTGCCTTGTTGTAAAGAGTTAGAAAACTCCGGATATCCGATGACGAACATATCGTTTGCAATTCCGTCTCCACCGTCGGTAACCATAAAGTTTATTTTATATGCGTCTTTAACTTCTAAATTTATTTTGTATTTAGAGTTGTATCCATATAATACGGGGGTGGTAGAAGAAGATAATATTTTGCCGTCTTTATCGTAAACGGTTGTCTTTAACTGTGCAGAACCGCTTGCCGAACCACCTGCAACTCCGTCGTCAATACCGAGATATGCGCCAAAATAATTATAATCTCCGTCTACCAATAAATCGAAGTTTCCTCCGGAGTTTACACAAAATCCGTATTCGATAAATTCTCCGCCGATTGATAAATCTCCTCCGTAGAGATTGTAGTTTCTTTGAACAGGCGCAGGCCAAGAAGTTACTCTTTCTGAAAGAATAAGCTTAGTTAGTGCGTTTGGAGAATTGTCGTAAAAAGCAGCGTCACCAAAAGAAACGCAAACGCCTTCTTCTGCGTACACTTCTAAACGCAAGGTATATCCGTCTTTAAAATCTACGTTTGCTCTCTTCCAAAAGTCGTTTGCTTTGGTTTTTCCTTCGTGGACGACTTCTCCGTCTACCAATATCTTTACAGTAGCATTTTTACCGGAAGTTTTTTGAACGAAATCCACACCGTAATTTGTTTCGAAAACCGAATAATTACACTCTTCCGGGAAGGTCATCTCGATATAAGCAGGGGTGTCGTTTCCTAAGGCGATTATAGAAACGCCCGCTTGGAAAATTCTCGTCTGTACGTCCGTACCAAGAACTATTTGTCCTCCGTTTACAGCGTTGCAGTCGTTAGTTGCAAAACCTTTACCGCCACCCACCGAAGTATAAGGCATTTCTGAAAGATAATTAGGTAAATCTCTCTTGTTTAAAGTGGAGGCGTAAACTTTTACGTTTTTCGTCGTGTAAGAAAAAGCAAAAGACGCAACCAAACTGAAGACGAATATTACGCAACATAAAGCAATATAAAATTTTCTGTTCTTCATATTAGTTTTCTCCTTTTTCTTCGAGTTTGACGTACGTCGACGGTTTGTATTCGTCAGTCGTTACCGTTTGTCCGTTGTAAGTCATTTGAGTATATAAAGTTTCTCCACTTAAAGCGCTTACTGCAAATCTTAAAGCAGAGTCCTTCGTTATTTGCATATATCCCTTTGGAGTATATCTTCCGGTAGTATTGTATCTCGATAAGTAATCGTAAGAAACGAATAATTCTGCAACGTAAACTCCGTTGTCGTTCGTTACGATTGCTCTTGGAGCACAATAAGGAACGTAAATATCTTCGGCATAAAAGCCCGTACTGTGTCCGTAAGAAGCTTTTACGGTTCCATCTTTACCTACTGTTATTCTGTAATCGTATACGTACGGGCCTGAAAGTCCGTGCTCTACGGTGCTTAAAACCAAACTTATACTGTCTTCTACTCCAAATACGTATTTTACGTGTAAGCCTTTATCCGAGCGGTATATATCCGCAGTAGAAGTTCCTATAGTTACGTTTGTTCCTTTAGTAGAATAAATAGCCTCGTCGAACTTTCCGTCTACTCTATAATCTCCGGAATTGTCTAAAGCTGCGTAGACGTTTCCGTCGGCGTCTATTCTTACGTAACTTGCAGGGCTTTCGCTATCGACGTATAAACCTGCGTATTCTAAATTGTTCCACGTTACGCTACCTCTGGAGTTTTCTCCTGCAAGTCTTACGGAATATCCTATAACTTGCGTAGGAGTAACGGTATAACCGTCGTAAGATAAGAAAGAATAAGGTATAAACGCTTCTACTATATAACTGCAATCCATAGGACTTAAATTTATTTCGAGAGAAATAGAACTTAAATCTTTAACGGTTTCTCCCCAATCTTTGTAAAGACCTCTCTTTACTTGAACCGATCTATCGAGAGCTATATGGAAATAGAAATCTCCGGTATTTGCATATTGTCCTCTTACGTCGTAATAATCGTCCAAATAATCGCTACCAATGGTATAAT
>JAZNFL010000242.1:0-2274 GCA_045589135.1 Christensenellaceae bacterium | reverse complement strand
TGCTTTCTTGCTATCTTTACAATCTCATTTCCTTCTATTCAATTTTTAATCTGCATTAGAGTGAACTTCCGTTCACGTGCCCTCTCTTCGTGAGAGCCTAATTATCTTACCATATTTCTTTTACTATTGTCAACTGTTTTTTCGCCTTTTTTTAAAAAAATTTTTAACCACAAAATATAGTGTTTCAAACAAAAATCACCCACTAAAATTACAGTTTTTTACTCCTAAAAACACAACTATTCGACAATTTGCTAATATTTGCACCAAATTTAATCGACTAAACTTTTTATCTTTTTACAAAACTCGCCGTTTGAATTTATGCTCAACTCCTTCCCCACAACACAACTTTCCAAACCAACAAAAAAGCCACACGCTATCTGTCGTGTGGCAACGATTAAATCTATACTCGTTTGCGTGTGACTATATATATTATATAATAGGAATACGGCTTTCTTTGTCGTTTACCTGCCAAAAGAAAAGTTATCTTGATAAACTTGGCAAAAACGGAGTCATCACACTAAACCCTCTAAAGGCAAAACAACACCCCAAACTCACCCAAAACAAAGCGATATGCTAAATTGTGCAAAAGAAAAGTTCTTCCCCTTACTCGTCAAAAACAAAGTGTCATACTAAACTTGATAAAAACGACGTTCCCTTATCCTTACTACGCAACGACAAAGACGCCCTCGCTTTTGCAATTGAAGAATAACCGTCCCACAATCCGTATAACGCCACGTAAAGATTAACGAGAAAAACCAATCTTAAAAAACTGCCTTTTCTATAACACCGCCACCGATACACGTGTCGTCCAAATAGAAAACAGCATACTGCCCTTCGGTAATGGCCCTTTGGCGTTCTTCAAAATCGACTTTTATGCCGTTTTCTTCTACCGTGACCAAAACTTTTTGTTCCGGTTGACGGTAACGGAATTTTGCCGTACACTCGAAGGTCTTTTTGTCCGGTTTGCCGGGCATCCAGTTGCAAGAATCCATAAGCAAGCCTTTAGAAAACAATCTGCTTTCTTCTCCATGTGCGACGTATAAGACGTTATTTTTGAGATCTTTTTCTATGACGAACCATCTGCCGTCGCCTTCTCCCTTTTGTCCGCCTATGTCTAAGCCCTTTCTTTGACCGATAGTGTAATACATAAGTCCGTAGTGCTTTCCTAAAACCTTTCCTTCGTAGGTTTTAATTTCTCCTTCTTGAGCAGGGATATATTCCATTAAAAATTTGCGGAAGTTTCTTTCTCCGATAAAACAAATACCGGTAGAATCCTTCTTTTTAGCCGTTGCAAGCCCGTATTCTTCTGCAATTTTGCGAACTTCCGGTTTATCCATCTTTCCTAAAGGAAACAAAACGTCTGACAATTGCTCTTGAGAAAGTTGATTTAAAAAGTACGTTTGATCTTTGTTTTGGTCTTTTGCCTTTTTTAAATAATGAACGTCCCCGTCGTGCAAAATATCGCAATAGTGTCCCGTCGCTATATAATCTGCGCCAAGACTTTTTGCGTATTCTCTAAAAGGTCCGAACTTTATCTCTCTATTGCACAAAACGTCGGGGTTGGGAGTTCTTCCTTTTTTGTATTCTGCAAGAAAATAAGAAAAAACCCTGTCTAAATATTCTTTGGAAAAATTTACCGAATAATATGGTATGCCGATTAAGGACGAAACCCTGCGGACGTCGGCGAAATCTTCTTCCGCCGTGCAACTGCCCGTTTCGTCTTGTTCTTCCCAGTTTTGCATAAAGAGCCCAATTACGTTATAGCCTTGCTGTTTTAAAAGCAAAGCCGCAACCGAACTGTCTACTCCTCCGCTCATTCCGATAACAACGGTCTTTTTATCCATACGCATACTCCAAAACACAAAAAAACTTTATATTATTAATTATATATTTTGTCGATAAATATGTCAACATTATGCACTAAAACTTTGCAAAAGCTTTTAAAATATGCTAAACTATGTATAGGTTGCAATCTTTTTAACCATTTAAATATAAAAGAAAAACAACCAACCGTTTTATGTTTTGTGCCTGTAGTCTAACCGGATAAAACCTCGGCCTCCGACGCCGACGTTGTGGGTTCGAGTCCCGCCAGACACACCATTAGAGAAGAGATGAAGTGATACGCCAAAATCACTTCTTTTCAAAAAGTAAAAACAGGAAGAAATAATATTGGCTTTGACTGAGTTGTTAATTATGAAAACAACAAAAAATAAGGATGCTTTTTAGTAAAAACTTTATTAAGGTTAATAAAAAGTTTATTGATATAATTAGTGA
>JAZNFL010000241.1:0-1566 GCA_045589135.1 Christensenellaceae bacterium | reverse complement strand
GTTCTTTTTATATTTAAAAATTTGCAATATTATAATAAATATGGTATAATATATAAAGTTAAGCATTTATTACGTATGATAATAATTAGCAAATTATTAAGCTTATCGTTACTTATAATAAACTATAATAAAGCTTTATCTGTGTTTTGGATTGTTAAGTATTGGATAAAATATTGGTATTTAGTTTATAATAAGAATGTTTGTTTTTGTTAAAGGAGCTCAAGATGGAAGAAGTATTGCAAACGCCGGAAAGAAAAAAAGTTTTATTCAGTGCCGTACAACCTAGCGGAATACCAAGTATTGCTAATTACGTTGGTGCAATAAAAAACTGGGTAAACTTTCAAGATACGTGTAATTGTATATATTCTATTGCCGATTTACATACGCTTACAGTAATGCAAGATCCTGCAGAGAGAAGGAAGAGAACTTTAGAACTTCTTGCTTTATATATAGCGTGTGGAATTGATCCTCAAAAAGCAATAATTTTCGTTCAATCTCACGTTCCTGCACATGCGGAATTAACTTGGGTTTTAAATACTGTTACTTATCCCGGAGAACTTTCTAGAATGACTCAGTTTAAGGATAAGAGTAAAAATCATGCGGATAACGTCAATATGGGACTTATGGATTACCCCGTTTTAATGGCTGCGGATATACTTTTATATAATACGGATATAGTTCCGGTAGGTGCAGACCAAAAACAGCATTTAGAGATTGCTAGAGATATAGCGATAAGATTTAACAATAGATTTAGTCCTACGTTTACCGTTCCGGAAGGTTTTATACCTAAACTCGGCGCAAGAGTTATGAGCTTAGCCGATCCGGAAAAAAAGATGTCAAAGAGCGACTCTAACGTTAGTTCGTTTATTTCTATGAACGACGATAAAGACACTGTTATAAGAAAGTTTAAACGTGCTGTAACGGATAGCGATAACAGAATTATATTTGACGAGGCAAAGCCAGGTATTAGCAATTTGCTTACTATTTTTTCCGTCTTTACTGGTACAAGCATAGCCGATGCGGAAAAGATGTTTAAAGGGATGGGTTACGGAGATTTTAAGATTAAAGTAGGAGAAGCCGTTGCGGATGCTCTTGCTCCTATTCAGCAAAGACGAGATGATCTTTTAAAGGATAAAGCATATCTTAACGAGGTTATGATTAACGGAAAAGAAGCAGCTCAAAGAATTGCGGGTAGAATGATGAGCAAAGTGTATCGAAAAATCGGTCTTTACCAACTTGATAGGAAGTAAGAATGTTTGGATATATAAAGCCGTATCTTCCGTATCTTTACGGAAAGGACGATACGTTATATAAATCTTTATATTGCGGGATTTGTAAAAGTATAGGTAAAAATTGTGGACAATTATCCAGAATGGGACTCACTTACGATATAGCGTTTTTATCAGCGGTTGCACACAACGTAATGGGTGTCGACGTAAAGATAGAAAAGTCTCATTGCGTATTACATCCAATAATATCCCGCCCAATTGCAAAAATCGACGAAATATCACTAAAACTTGCTGATATTAACACAATTATGGTGTATTATAAACTGCAGGACGATAT
>JAZNFL010000240.1:0-2333 GCA_045589135.1 Christensenellaceae bacterium | reverse complement strand
CAAAAACTTTTCGAAAGATTTTTACTTTATAATTCGTTGGCGTTTTGCGTGTACGGCTCGCATTTTATATATGCAATCCGTTATTCTTACCTATACGTATTTTGTATAGATATTTTGCTGTAGCAATTAAAAATTTGATTTTAAAACACCGTCTTTATTTCTGTTTTGCGTTTGTGGAGTATTTATGAATTATATTAAAAAAACCGTAATATTAAAACAAGTACAATCGGGGTTTTCTTTAAACGGTGTCAGTTGCGCTTCCGTTTTTTGTGCAGAAAAAAATTCTGACGGCTTAAAGATAACCTTTACTCCGGTAAACCTCGCTCCTTTAACCGATGGTTACTACGTAATTTTTGCCGTAAACGCAAAAAAAGAAATAACTTCTTTTGATTTGAGTGACGAAAACTCTAAAAGCGTATATTACGCAAGCAAAGATTTTAATATTTCGGAAGGGTTTTCCGTTTCCGTTATTGCGGATAGCTTAAAAGAAAATTGCAAAGTCGTTATGACAGGAGATTGCGAGGGGTATAAACTTGACCGAAAGGAGATAATAAAACTTTACGATGAACAGAAGAATAACAAGAAAAACTATCAAATTGCAATTGAGAAGAAAAACAAATCAACTAATGACTCTCCGCAAAGAAACAACGCAAACTATTGCGACGAAACCCTTGCGACAGACAACTATTACGACAACGACGACGTAGACTTTGACAGTCTTACTTTAAAAGATAAAACGGAGGTAAAAAATCGTGACGAACGGATATTTTGCGATATGCAAAATGAAAATTTTGTGCAAAACGGTAACGGACAAAAAGAAAAAGAAGAAAACCAAAATAAGACTTTCGAAAATGAAAAGTCTTTTGAGTTTGTCGGCAAAAAAAATTCTTTATTAGGGACGTTTAATTATTACAACAAAATAAAAAATCAACTCTCTAAAATTTTTGAAGAATTCCCTACCGAGCCGATTTTAGAAAAAACCGTATACGGAAGCAAATGGGCAAAAATCCCTTACAGAAAAGACGAGTATTACGTCGTGGGCGTTGCGTTTAAAAACTCCGTCCCTCTATACGTATGTTACGGAATCCCCGGGAAGTTCGACAGTCAACCCTCTGCTTTAAAAGGGTACTGCAGTTTTATCTCCAACGAAATTTACGGCGATACCTCTTACGGCTATTGGATAATCTATCAAGACGTAGACGACGGAGAGTGCGTTATCTTATCTCCTAAATAAACCACGTTTTGTTTAATCGTGACGCTCGCAACGCACAATTTTATTCCGTAAAACGTGCATTTTTATTGCTTAAACAAAGTCTTTGATATCAATCGTAAACGTATTATAAATCGTATTTGCCAAAATTTTACCGTAAAAAAGAAATGGTTTAAAACCTGCTACTCTCATTAAATATTTTGTAAAACCAAAATTTTTTATAAAAAAAGAATATTTTATTATTTACGGGGCAAAATAACTTACGGAGGACGACGACTATGAAGATTACAAGTATTATTGCTTTTACATTGGTAGTAATAGGCGCTCTTAATTGGTTACTCGTAGGATTTTTCTCTTTTGACCTCGTAGCTTTTATTTTCGGCTCGATGTCCGTTCTTTCGAGAATAATCTACGCCGTTGTAGGTATAGCATCTTTCTGGGTGATATTTTTCATCTTTGCCTACAAGCCTTTTAAGAGAGTTGCAAACTAATAAAAACAGAGCTATTTAACTCTTTGTTTTGCGAATACCAAAATTATTCGATGCAAAAATTTTTTAGTTATGCAAAATAAGAGCCACGCAAGAAGCGTGGCTCTTATTTTAACTCTTTTAAAATCTTTGTAATAATCGGATAAATATCTATTTCTTTTTTTATTCTGCGAAAACAAAGCGAAAACTCTCGCATATACAAAATTTCGACTAATCTCTAAATACTATTTTATAATTCCACCAAAATATATAAAAAAACAAATTGCAATTAATACAAATATCGATGCCCCTATTATCAAATCTCTTTTTAACGCTCGAGAAACGTTCTTTTTTTGAGTTTTTAGCAACTCTTTATTTTTATCGCCCTCTCGATACGAGCCTCTGACTCTCCTTAATAACTTATTTACGTCAACGGATATTGCAAATAAAAATTGATTTACCTCTATTTCGTTTCCAATGTTTAAATTGTTTACAACGTCAACGTCTAAACAATATACTTTAAAAGAACCTTTTTTGATTTTGTCGTTAACATTTACTTGATAGGTGTATTTATAGTATGCGTTATCGCTATGTTCGTTGTTATCCGTCGGAATATATTCTTTATTGGTTATAATTGCTCTTAGTTTTTTGCCAAA
>JAZNFL010000239.1:0-1800 GCA_045589135.1 Christensenellaceae bacterium | reverse complement strand
AACGACATGGCTACGATCCGACTTCAGTGATATTTTGCTGACGCAAAGTTATATTGCTTCGCAGTTATAGTGCTAACGCAAAGTTATATTGCTAACGCAGTTGGCGTTCGCTTTTGCTCGGCTACGCTATAAAAACTTAATTTTTGGATAAGAAAAGCACACGTCATTTTGGTAAAGAACGTGTGCTTTTTACGTTTTAATTAATTTGTCGTAAAGTTATCGCCAAAAGTTAGGTGGCGATAAAACTTTTATAGGGTAAACTTAAAAAGTAAGTTTATCTAAAAGCAATTAGGTTAAGTTATTATTTTTTAGAAATAATAGCTTGACCGCCCATAAACGGTCTTAAAACTTCCGGAATGGTTATACTTCCATCTTCGTTTTGATACTGTTCTATAAGAGCAGGAAAAACTCTCGAAGTAGCAAGTCCGGAGCCGTTTAAGGTGTGCAAAAATCTTGGTTTACCCGTTTCTTTATCACGGAATCTAGTGTTGTTTCTTCTTGCTTGGTAATCGTTTGCGTTAGAAACCGAACTTACTTCTTTGTAAATACCCATACTTGGGATCCAAACTTCTATATCGTAAGTTCTTGCCATAGATGCAGAGCAGTCGCCGGCGGCAAGTTTAGAAAGTCTGTAGTGGAGTCCAAGTTTTTCCATAATTCTGCAAGCTTTACCAACGAGTTCTTCGAAGGCTTCTCTGCTGTGGTCCGGATGAGCGTATTGCACCATTTCTACTTTGTTAAATTGGTGACCTCTTATCATTCCTCTTTCTTCCGCTCTTGCGCTACCTGCTTCTTTTCTGTAACAAGGGGTGTAAGCAAATACCTTTAAAGGAAGTTTATCTTCGTCGAGAATCTCTCCCGCATACATATTGACGAGAGCGGTTTCTGCCGTAGGGAGCATAAACTTAGATTTCTTTTTGTCTCCGTCTTCTGCGTCTACCCAATATACTTCTTCTGCAAATTTAGGGAATTGACCTGCGCCAAATCCACAGTTATATCCGAGCATATGTGGAGGAAGAATCATCTCGTAACCATCGCCCAAGTGCTCTTGGATAAAGAAGTTTAAAAGAGCCCATTCGAGTCTTGCACCGTCGCCACGATAAAGCCAATAACCGTTACCGGAGAGCTTAACCCCTCTTTCGTAATCGATTATGCCTAAGTTGGTACAAAGGTCGACGTGGTTTTTATTTTCGAAGTTAAAGTTTGGCTTTTCTCCAAAAACTTTTACTACTTGGTTGTTTTCTTTTTCTCCTGCCAAAAGGTCGTCGTCCGGAAGGTTAGGAAGTCTGCAAACGAAGTCGTTTATCTTTTCGGTAAGGTCGTTTATCTTAGCAGTTCCTTCTGCGATGGTGTCCCCAAGTTGACGCATTTCTAAGAAGATGTGTTCTACGGGTTGACCTGCTTTTTTAAGCTTTGGTATTTCTGCAGAAACACTGTTTCTCTTAGCTTGTAATTGCTCGTTTTCGTGAATAATCTTCTTTTTTTCGTTATTCCATGCAATTACTTCTGCAAAGTCTACTTCTACGCCTTTTTTGGCAAGCTTTTCCGCAACGGCTTGCGGATTTTCCATAATCATTTTTAAATCAAGCATAATTTGCTCCTAAAAACTTATTTATATGCAATTAGTATATAACATTTAAAAAATTATTGCAATTATATTTCCTTAAAATATTCAATATTTTAGAGCGTTTATGTTTAAAATGATTTTTATAATGACTTAAAATTATTGCAAAATATCCTTTTTTGTGGTATTATTACACTAAGTTATTATATATAATAAAAAAGTAAAGGTTAAATTGG
>JAZNFL010000238.1:0-2181 GCA_045589135.1 Christensenellaceae bacterium | reverse complement strand
GATACTCCGTTAAGAGTATCACGCTATTTCTTTACATGGTTTTTTTGTATTCGTCTATGTTTTGGTTTTCGTTATAAGTGGGATCGCCGGGGTTTATACCGTTCATTACTTGCATTACGTGGTAGGCTTCTTTGTGGAGCTTGTCTATTGCTTCTATCGGAGGAAGATTTTTGTCTGCGTATAAAGGTTCGCCAACGTGTAAATCGACGAGTGGCGTTTTACTGAAAATTCTCGTAAAGCCTTTTCTTGGACGGAAGGACATTGTTATAGGAATAACGGGCTTGTCGTATCTTACGGCATATTTAAACACGGCTTTTTTAAGAGGGCGTATATCCGGATAGTAAAACCATAAAGAGCCTTCCGGGAAAAAGTGTAACCATTTGCCTTGTTTTAATACGTCCCCAATAGCTTTTTGGAATTTAGCCATAGCCCTTACGTCGCCCGTGGGGATAGGTATTCCGCCAACCCAGCGAATAAGAGGACCGTTAGGGCCTTCGAAGTTGGTTTTCCAACCGGGATGATATTGTAAATGTGGTCTAATTGCTTTAAGCACGCAAATGTAGTCCCACATAAAGACGTGGTTTGCTATGGTTATTGCGCCGTTTTTAAATTCTTTTTTGTGCTTTTTTAAGTTTTTTCTTCCGTAAATTCTAAGGCCGTGTCTTATAGTGCATACGTGGAAAACTACGAGATTGAGCAAAACCCACAATACGCCTCTTTTAAATTTATGCCAAAAGCCTTTTTCGAGATAGGTAAAGTTTTCGTCGAAATGAGTATCTCTAAGATGCTTTACGGTTATCATATGCTCGTCGCTTCTTTCGGGGTATTTTAAGTTTAAATCGTGTCTATAGTACATAAAATCTTTATCCTTTGTTGTTTTGTAAAGTTGTAGAAAAAAGCGGTGTATCGAAAACTTATCAAACAGTTAAATTGTGCCAATTACTCTTTACGTTGGCTGTAAACGTGGCAATTGTTGCGAGTAGATAAAGTTAAACGTCCGTTAAAAAATCTCTTATATTTATTTTTTGTTTTTTAAAACGCCTTTTATTATTTTGGTTTGTAGCCCAACGGGCAAGACGTTTAGCATTAAAAGCAGTGGGTTGCGATTAATTTTATAAACGCATTTTGGTCTTTTACTGCTTAAAATTTTAAAAACCTTTTTGGCAATTTTTTGCGGAGAAACGTTTTTCGATTCTACGCTATCTACTATGTTTTTAAATTTTTTTGCATTGCAAGAGTATAGTTTTGTGTTTTCTATAAAGTTATCGAGTTCTTTGGTCGAAACGCCAAGCATATTGGTTTTAACCGCTCCCGGTCTTAATACGGATACCTTTATTCCTAAAAGTTGCAGTTCCATTCTCAAAGAAGCAGAATATTTATCCAAAGTGCTTTTGGTTACGGCGTATAATCCCGTAAACGGCAAAGGGTTTAATGGGGCTAATTCGCTCGTGGTAATTATAATTCTACTGCCGTTTTTTAACAGCGGTAAAAAAGTCTTGTTTACTCGATAAGCGCCAAAGACGTTTACGTCAAAGGCGTTTAAAAATTTTTCTTCCGAAATTTCTACCAAAGAATCCATTACGTATTTGCCTGCGAGATGGATAATAGCGTATAATTCGTCGGTTATTGTTTTAACCTTTAAAAAGGCGTCCTCTAAACTTTTTACGTCGCAAACGTCAGCCGGCAAAGGAAAAATATTTTCTTTAGGCTCGTCGACTTTTTGATCGAGAGCAAAAACCCCGTATCCGTTCGCATGTAATAAATCCGTTACAGCCTTACCCATTCCGCCGTAAGCGCCGGTTACCAAAACGTATTTCATAACTAAATAAATCCTTGTAGAGTTTAAGTCGTCTTTAGACTAAATATTTATTATAGTATAGCAAAAAAAGCATATATAAACAACAGTTTAAGGTGTTTTGTTGGCGTATTATAACAAAAACATGCTATAAACGCATAATTTTTGGGGTTTTACCGTATTGGTGTAAGTGTGCAGATTTAATAATATTACAAAATTTGCCACTCGATATAATTATCTTTGATTATTTTTTGCTTAATATTATATAATGAAAAAATTATTATAATATAAAAAATATTGCTTATAAATATCAATGTTAGCCATAAAAATTCCTCTTTTATTTTTTCAGAAAGATAAATCACGGTTTAACGAGATCTTCAACATAT
>JAZNFL010000237.1:0-2573 GCA_045589135.1 Christensenellaceae bacterium | reverse complement strand
GTTATTGGAAAACTATCAAGGCGAAGTTTTTATAGATGGTAAAAATTTGAAAGGACTTTCTATAAAAGAACGGGCAAAGAAAATGGCGTACGTTTCACAACACTCTAATGCTGTGGATGATTTTCCTATATTAGATTATTTATTGTTTGGAACGGTCAATAAAATGAATTTTTATCAATCTCCTAAGGAAGAAGATAAAAAGAGAGTTTTAGATTGCGCTAAACAGTTTGGAATCACACATTTGCTTGATAAGAAGTTGGGTGAAATAAGCGGTGGCGAAAGACAAATCGTTTCTATTTGTGCGGCTATTGTGCAAGACACGAATTTGGTGATTTTAGATGAGCCGACTTCTGCTTTGGATATAAAGAATCAGCACGCTGTTTTATCTATAATTAAAAGAATTGCTAAAGAACAGGGGAAAACTTTTATTTTATCATCCCATAACCCTAATCACGCGCTATATTTAAGTAGCATTGTATTTTTACTAAGACACGGAAAAATTTTGGCGCAAGGACAAGCTGAAGATATTATAAATATTGAAGCGTTAAAAACTGTGTATGGTGAAGATATTTGTTATAGCGCAGAACTTCCGTACAAGGAAATATCTTTTATGGATTGATAGTTGGAGGAACAAATGAAGTACTTATCATTTGATATTGAGTGTTGTGATGGGTAACATATCTGCGAATTTGGATATGTGCTTATAGACGAAGAGTTCAATGTTTTAGAAAGGGATTGTATAACGATAAATCCTGAATATAAATTTAAGCTAACGGGAAGAGAACGTGAAAGTGATATTTCACTTGCGTTTCCTGAGGATGTTTATTATAACAGTCCTACTTTTGACTTTTACTATGAAAGAATTAAGAGGATTTTAACTACTCCCGATTGTCAAATCATAGGATTTTCGCTTTCAAACGACGCAGGCTTTTTAGCGACGGCTTATGAACTTTACGAAAAAGAACCGATAAGTTTTACGTATTACGATTTTCAGAAGTTGTATCAAGGATATACGAAAGCAAAAAACAGAACTTCCGTTGAAGGTTTTGTGGAAGAACTTCAAATATCTGATATTAAACTACATAAAAGCGACGATGATTCTTGGGCTGTAATTAGAGCGTTGCAAATTATAGGAGAGAAAGAAAAATTAACCCTTCCTGAAACAATTAAAATGCTAAAAAAGCGAAATAATGATTACCGCGCCGAGAAAGCAAAAGAGCATAATCTTTCTCTAATTGAAAAGATAAACGGAGGTAATCTTAAGGCGCAAAATGAGTTTATGAAAATTTTATTCATAGACTTAAAGTGTCGGAAGAAAAGAAGGATGACTTATTCTTTGGGAAAAACGTTTGTATTAGTTCGCATTTTCAAAAGAAGAGATTCAATGAGTTTCTTGCTATCATAGAACGTCTATATTCGTATGGCGCAACCTATACGGGGAAGGCTAGCGTGTGTGATATTTTTATCGAATATCAAGATGGCGAAGAGGAAGAAGTTCGCTTTGCAAGCATAAAGCAAGCGGAAGAAAAAGAAAATAAGTCAATACAAATTTTATCGTTAGAAGAAGCATTAAAGTTGTTGAATCTTACGATAGAAGACTTGAGCAAAGTTGACCATATCAACGGAAAACTTTACGCTGAAAGGAAAGAGCGAAAGAAGAAAAAGGGAAAGATTCAAACCTATATTGACAAGACGAATAACCGTACGACAATAGTAAATATTGTTAAATTTATACTTAATTAACAAATAATACACGTGTTTTTTTTGCGTAAAACGATTGACATAAATTCTAAATAGTAATAAAATATAAACACGAACAAATGTTTGTGTTTTGGAGGGGTTATGTCTAATTACGTAAGAGTGCCTATCGGGGTGGACGTTAGATTTTTTCCGGAAGGGAAATTCGTGCCGGTTAGAATATTTTTTCAAGACGAGTATTTCGAAATAAATAGAATTTTTAAGGTGAGAAAACATTGCCCGCAAACCGTAAGAAGTATAACTCCTACGGAGTTTACCGTAATGATAGAAGGCGTAGAAAAGAAAATTTATTACGAAGAAGAAAATGAGTCTTGGTTTTCGATAAAGGAAGTAAAAAAGAATGAATAAAAAGAAAATTTTACACAGTGACGCAAATAATTTTTTTGCTTCCGTAGAAACGGTTTTAAATCCGCAATTAAAAGGAAAACCAATTGCCGTGTGTGGGTCAGTAGAAGATAGGCACGGAATTGTTCTTGCTAAGAGCGAAATAGCAAAAAAAGCGGGCATTACCACCGGAATGGTTATTCATAAGGCTAAAATGCTGTGTCCTGACCTTATAACCGTTGCGCCTAATTATGGATACTACGAGTTTTTTTCGGAAAAATTAAGGGAGATTTATCGTCGGTATACGGGTTTTGTCGAACCGTTTGGTCTTGACGAGTGTTGGCTCGACGTAACCGCATCGCATAGACCTGCGTACGATATTGCCGAAGAAATAAGAAATGTCGTTAAAGAAGAATTGGGATTGACGGTAAGTATTGGGGTTTCTTTTAATAAAATATATGCAAAACTCGGTTCTGATTTAAAAAAACCGG
>JAZNFL010000236.1:0-2396 GCA_045589135.1 Christensenellaceae bacterium | reverse complement strand
CTTTCGAAAAGACTTTAGACGAATTACAATAAAAAGCAACCGATTGACTTTGCACGAAGCAATCCTTTTTGATTTTTAAATTAATACGATAATTTATAAAAAATTTAGCAACAACCGATTAGTGCGTCAGTGATACAAATTATTACTGACGCACTATTTTTATCTTAAAACATATGCTTAAATTGCCATACGTATAATTTTATCCTTATTTATAGTACGCATGCGCACGCGTATACGTATATACATACGTTGTTTTTTTGTCTACTTTACACACAACGCCATTCTTAAACCTGCCAATTGCCACCTATTGCATACCAGATTAAATTAGTTTGTAATTTTATAAAAAAGCCCTGCCTATAGTTTATAAGGCAGAGCTTTATTTTGTTTTTTTATTAAATATTATCTCGTTATTTCTACGAAAAGTCTTCCGTCTTTAACTTGCATTTTGTCCATACGGAAAGTTCTCGTATCGGTAGATTCTTTGCGGTTTCCTACGTCTCTTCCATGATAGAAAATATAATACTCTCCATCGTGGTATAACACGCTGTTATGTCCCGTTCCTTCTACGTATTGATTTTTGCAAACCAAAGGTGCGTACGTGTCGTCGTCAGGGTACTTTTTAAACTGCAATTCTCTTAAATCGTCAACCTTTCCTTTTGCGACAGAATAACCTATAAAATAGGTTTCTTTAGTATAAGCAGACCCGCTATACATAACGTAATGATAATCTCCTTCTGCAAAATAGAAAGCGCCTTCTATCGTGTGCCAATGTTGACCTTTTTTAAATCTGTCTTTTTCGAAGATTTCTTCGTCTAAGGTTGGACGAACAACGTCTACCGGCTTTCCTTCTACATTCAACGGATCGGGCATTTTATCCATTTTTATAAACGTACCTGCACGATGCGGAGCATCCCAGTCGTTATTGCAATAGAATATATATATTCCTTGTGGGGTATCTACTACGTGCGGATCGATAGAAAACGGCTCTAATAAATCTTTTACAAAGGTAAACGGACCTTCCGGGCTATCGGATACTGCAACTTTAATTCTTTGTGTATGTACGTCGTCTTCTCCTATAGGCATAGCCGAATAATACATGTAAAACTTTCCGTTTATCTCGGTAACGGCAGGTGCCCAATATTCTTTTTCGTCCTCTTTAGAATAACACAACCCTAAATACTTCCAATCTTTATCCATATAATCGCTTTTATAAAGTTGAACACCCTCAGAATGAGTTGCATAGACGTAAAACTTGCCGTTTGCTTCTAAAACGTACGGGTCTGCTTGACCTTCCGGCACTCCAACACCCATGTTTTTGTTGTATAAATTCATATTTTCCTCCAAACGTTTTGTTTTATTTAAAAAATAACGCTTCTTTTATAGTATATCATTTAAAACCACAAAAATCAACGGTTTAAATCATTTAGAAAAAATTGTCACAAATTATTGACAAACAAAATAAAAACAACTATAATACTATTGACAAATAAATAGCCGAGGGGTGCTGTTTTTAACGGCTGAGATTATACCCTTTGAACCTGTCACGGTAATACGTGAAAGGGACGCAAAGATATGACTTACCATACCCCTATGCTTTTTGCATAGGGGTAAATTTTTTCCTATCGGCAAAGGAAGGTTTTTATGTCATTAAACGGAATTGACCAAAGTCAATTGAAACTCGTAACTAACCTACTTAAGGGGTTTGGTCTTTACACCACTCTTTTCGTATTGGTTGCCCTTGCGATTGCTTTTTTAGTTGTAAGACTTACCGCTAAAGATAAAACCGCTGACTTTTTGAAAGTTGCAATCGGCATATCCGTCGGATATAGCGTTACCATTGCTTCTACGTTTTTATTTTTAGAACTGTCGAGATCCCACTTAAAGGGAGAAATTATCTCTTCTTTCTATTGGGCTTTAGGGCTTCTCGGCGTATCGCTTTTACTTGTCGCAATAGGAATTATCGTCAACAAACGCTTTGCTAACGTCGCTAAAATTTATAATTTATGCGCAGTTTTAACGGTTGGCGTTTTGTCCGTTTTGTTGCTCGTATTAGTAAAAAACAGCGACGACTATTACGCTCCAAGCAATAAAACTTTGATGTACGTATTGTCGTTTTTACTTATAGCGGTTATCTTAATAATAGCCTTTTTATTTGGCAAAGACCAAACTTCCGAAGGCGGAACTAAATCCATAACCTATGCAGGGGTTTGCATTGCTTTAAGTTACGCTTTAAGTTATACTAAAATTTTCGATCTTCCCCACGGTGGCTCGGTTACCCTTGCAAGCCTTTTGCCTCTTATGATATACTCTTATAAGTTTGGAGTTAAAAAAGGACTTGCGACCGGCTGTATTTAAAGTCGGAGGCCAAGCGGTCTTAGGAAGACAATGACTAGACC
>JAZNFL010000235.1:0-5974 GCA_045589135.1 Christensenellaceae bacterium | reverse complement strand
ATTCCGTCAATATAGCGTCAAGAACGTCCGCACTGTCGTGGAAAGACAATCCGACGTGTTTTACCTTGCCTTCTTTTTTTAATTCGAAAGCCGTTTCGTACGCCTTACATTCTTTGTATTGCTTAAAATTTTCCGCATTTTGTGCGTGCATTAAATAATAGTCGAAATATTCTACTCCACAAGCTTGTAATTGACTCTCAAAAAACGGACGAATGTCTTCTTGTTTGCTAAAATACTGACCGGAAAGCTTATTTGTTAAAACAAACTTATCTCTTTCGTAACGCTTAGAAATACATTCTCTAATGGCTACTTCGCTCTTACCTTCTATATACCCGTGTGCCGTATCGAAATAATTAAATCCTTGAGCAATAAATTCGTCAACCATTAAACAAAAATGTTCGTAATCGACTTCGCCATCCTTCATAGGAAGTCTCATACAACCAAAGCCAAAATTCTTTTTTACACCGTCAAAAGCGTTATTCATATTTTTTCCACCTTATATTTAATTTGGATTAATTTTTGAAAGTTAAATATAAAACGTTAACCGTTTAAGTATTACAATATTCGACACGTAATTTTGCGCCAACACAAAATATTAACGTTTAAACCCTTTTATTGTTCTTCAATCTCTTCTTCGATTTGTGCAACTTCTTCGTCTAATTCTTCGTCGTCTTCGTCCAAGTAAGGCTCTTCTTTAGCAACGCTTAAAATTTGATCTAAAGCATTTAATACGTCGTCTTTGCCTTGTCTTGTTTCGTTAGATACGGCAATTATATCCGAAGTCGTTATAGCCAAATAATTTGCAAGCATTTTTATTTGCGTTTTTACTGCTTGCTTGCTAAGTTTATCCGCCTTAGTCGCAATTAGAGTAAAAGGTATTGCGTAATGATGTAAGTAGTTTATCATTTCTACGTCGTCGGCAGTCGGTTTATGGCGTATATCTATTAAAGAAAACACGTGGCATACGTAGTTTTCCATTTGGAAAAATTCCGCCATAAGCTTTGCCCACTTAGCCTTTTCCGTCTTAGGTGCTTGAGCAAATCCGTATCCCGGCAAATCTGCCAAGACGAATTCTCCAAAATCGAAATAATTTATTAGTCTTGTTCTTCCGGGAGTGTTAGACGTCTTTGCAAGTTTTTTTCTGTTGGCGAGCATATTGATAAACGAACTTTTTCCTACGTTGGATTTACCTGAAACGGCAATAAGCGGTTTTTGTGGCAAGACAAAACCACCTCTCGTCGCTGCCGACGTAATAAATTCTGCATTTTTAATTAACATTTTTCCTCCCGACAAGCCTTATCCTATAATAGCAATTTTAAATACTTCTTCTGCAGTTTCTACAGGATAATACTTTATCTCTTTACGAATATTTTCCGGTATTTCTTCTAAATCTTTAACGTTGCCTTTAGGAATTATTATCTCTTTTATTCCAAGTCTATAAGCCGCTAAAGACTTTTCTTTAAGACCACCTATTGGTAAAACTTTACCTCTTAAAGTAATTTCTCCCGTCATTGCGACGTCTTTTCTTACGGGTTTTTTAAGAATAGTCGACATAACGGCAGTTGCTATGGTTATACCTGCGCTTGGTCCGTCTTTTGGCGTTGCCCCCTCAGGGAAGTGAACGTGTACGTCGTTAGCTTCGAAAATCTCTTTTTGTATCGAATATTTTTCTGCAACGGATTTAATATAACTTACGGCAGTCTTTGCGCTTTCTTGCATAACTTCGCCTAATTGTCCGGTGAGAAGAACTCCACCTTTTCCGTTCATTAAGACGGCTTCGGCATTTAAAGTCGTTCCGCCAACGGAAGTCCAAGCAAGACCTGTAGAAACGCCGATTTCCGGATTTTTAAGAGCTTCGTCCGGATAATATCTACGTATACCCAAAAGTTCTCCAACTCTCTTTTTGCTTACGGTCTTTTTGGTTATTTTACCGTTTTCTGCTTTTACTCTTGCAAGCTTTCTGCAAACCGAACCAATTTGTCTTTCGAGATTTCTAACGCCTGCTTCTTTTGTATAGCCGTCAATAACTTCTATTATAGCGGCTTCGTCCATCTTTATATCTGAAGACTTTAAGCCGTTTTTGCCAATTTCTTTAGGTAAAAGATATTTTTTTGCAATCTCTACCTTTTCTTCTCTCGTATACCCTTCTATTTCTATAACTTCCATTCTGTCAAGGAGCGGTGTAGGAATAGTAGAAAGACTGTTAGCCGTCGTAATAAATAAAACCTTGGATAAATCGTAAGGAATTTCTAAATATCTATCACGGAAGGTCTTATTTTGTTCGGGATCTAAAACTTCGAGTAAAGCACTTGCGGGATCTCCTCTCATATCGCTCGAAACCTTATCTATCTCGTCCAATAAAAATACGGGATTTATCGTACCGGCTTCTTTAAGACCGAACATAATTCTACCCGGCATTGCACCGATATACGTTTTTCTATGTCCTCTAACTTCTGCTTCGTCCTTTACACCGCCAAGACTCATTCTTACAAATTTTCTATCTAAAGCTCTGGCAATAGAAGTTGCAACAGACGTCTTACCAACACCCGGAGGTCCAACCAAACATAAAATAGGACCGGAAATCTTTTTAGTAAGCTTCATTACGGCAAGATATTCGACAATTCTTTCTTTAACCTTGTCTAATCCGTAATGATCGGCGTTTAAAATTTCTTCTGCAACGGACAATTCTTCTCTGTCTTTACTCTCTTCTTTAAAAGGTAAATCTAAAATCCAATCGACGTAAGTTCGTATAACCGTGTAATCGGGAGAAGAAGGGTTCATTCTGCTCATTCTAGTAAGTTCTTTTAAAACCTTTTCTTCTACTTCTTTAGGCATACCTTTTGCTTTTACGGCTTCTTCGAGTTTAATTCTTTCGTCCTCGTCGTCGCCAAGCTCGGTATGTATAGCTTTGATTTGTTCTCTTAAATAATATTCTTTTTGGCTCTTTTCTACGCTTACCTTTACTCGCTCGGCAATTTTTGCTTCTATTTGAGATAATTCTATCAAAGTATGTATTGCCGTACCTAAGATATTCAATTTCTTAATAAGACTTATTTCTTCTAAGACGCTTTGCTTAACGCTTTCTTTAATAGCTATAGAGTAAGTTAAATTATTGCAAAACTTTTCGGGATCTTCTATCGTCAATATAGAATTTAATTGATCTCTGGATTGTCTTGGAAGTGTCTTTACGTAATCAGAAAACTCTTTTTTAACAACCGAAGCGTAAGCAGAAATCTCTACTTCGTTTTCTATTATCTTAGGGATTTCTTCTACTTCGACGGTAAAATAACTGTCGTTAGAAAAATATCTCAATATCTTTGCTCTTTTTACTCCTTCTACAACGATACGGATATTTTCTCCAGCCATCTTCATTACTTGCTTAATGCGACAAATTACGCCGACGTCGTAAATATCCGAAGGGTTTGGATTATCTACCGAACCGTCCTTTTGTCCGCAAATAAATATTTGTTTTGCATTGTCTAAGCAATAGTTAATTGCATTTAAAGATTTAAGTCTGCCAATATCAAAGTTTGCCGAAACGTCCGGAAGCATTACCTTGCCCCTTAACGCTATCATCGGCAAAACGTACAAATTGTTTATAGTTACATTTTCTTCCATATATAGTCCTTTTATCAAGCGGAAATAATCAAAAAACAAATCTAAATTTAAACGACTAAGTTGTTTACGATATCTCAATCAAACTATTTTATTCCACTCAAAACATAATATTATTATAATTTATAAAATATAGTATCATAAAGTATTTGATTTGTCAAGTTGAGTATGTTAAAATATTTACATGAAAAAGTGTTGGTTAAATGAAAAATTTATAATTTTGACCGGAGCTTCTTCCGGCTTGGGTAAAAATATCGCACAAATGCTAATAAATAAGCATAATTGCACGGTTTTAGGCATAGCAAGAAGCGAGGATAAGTTAAACAAATTCAAGTTAGACTTAAACGAAAAATCCAATAATTTTATACCTTACGTAATGGACGTCGGAATAAAAGACAATTGGAAAAATTTATGCAATTATTTAAATAAAAATAATACGATACCGGACGTTTTAATTAACTGTGCAGGGATTTTACCTAAATTTAAAAAAGCAGAACTTTATACTTCGGAAGAAGTTCAAAACGTTTTAAATACTAACTTTTTATCGGTAACCTATTCTGTGGAACACGTTTTACCTTTGATAAAAAAATCTCCTACCCCTGCAATTGTCAATATAAGCAGTTCGTCAAGTCTTATGACGGTAGTAGGTACGAGCGTATATTCTGCATCTAAATCCGCACTTAAAAGTTATACGGAAAGTTTGTGTTTAGAAAACAAAGACGTATACGTTGGTTTGATGATTCCAGGATTTATAAAAACCGATATAATGCGCAACCAAAACTTAAACGAAAAAGAAGGTAAGCTTATAAACGCCATAAGTACCGATTGTAACAAGGCGACAAAAAAGATAGTTAAGTATATAGAAAAACGCAAAAAAAGAAAAAGCATAGGTTTAGACGCAAAGCTAATGAACTTAGGTTATAAGCTTTGTCCAAACTTATCCATGAAGCTCGTAAGCAAAATTTTAAAGAGCTTTAAACTGACGCTTTTCGAAGACGTTTTTAACTAATTTACGCAATACGGTTTAAACCAAATTGACAATTTTATATAAAAAACGCAAGGTATCCTCCTTGCGTTTTTGTTTGCCTTTTATATTATAATTACTACGTCTTATACCATATATAAAGCCGCTGCACCAATAAAACCTGCCTTATTGCCAAGCGTCGCAACAACTACCGGCACTTCCGGCAATAAACCATTTGCAAAACAATTTTCGTTTACAAACTTATTGAGCGGAACTATTAAATTATCTCCTTGATTGCAAACTCCACCACCGAGCATTATTACTTGCGGTCTAAAGATATTAATGACGTTTATAAGACCAACGCCTAACATTTTTATATATTCTTCTACGACTTTTTTTGCAACTAAATCCAAAGGAGCATAATCGAAAGCGGTCTTGCCGTCAACCTTATCTAAACTACCTATTTGCCACATAAGAGATTGCTCGTTTTGTTGCATTGCCTCTTTTGTTTGGCGAATTAACGCCGTTGCAGACGCATACGCTTCGAAGCAACCTTTTGCACCGCAACCACACTGCACTCCGTCCGCACGTATTATCATATGTCCTATTTCTGCGCCCGCAGAAAGCCCACCGGAGTAAATCTTTTTATTTATAATAATTCCACCGCCTACGCCTGTTCCGAGCGTTACAAGGACGCTATCGTCGTATTTTTGTCCCGCACCAAACGTAGCCTCACCTAAAGCCGCAACGTTTGCATCGTTAGACATTTTAACTTTTAGCCCAATTCTTTCGGATATTCCTTTTGCTAGTTTAACCTTAGTCCAATTAAAATTACTTGCCAAAACGACAACTCCGTTTTTTTCGTCTATTATTCCGGGGACACCTACCCCAACGCCGTCGAACTCGCATTTTGACAAATTAGTTTCCTTTAAAAGAGTTTCTACGAGAGTAGCAACGTTATCCATTACTCTATCTGCTCCCATAGACGCCTCCGTCTTAACTTGCGTATTGTAAAGAATTTTTCCCGTTTGGGAAATTATTCCGCCTTTTATAAACGTACCGCCTATATCAATGCCAATATAATTTTTCATTTAAATCCCTCGCTGTCATTTATTTATTACAATTTTAGCGTTTAAAACAAAATTGCTTTTAGCTAAATTGATTATAACATTTATTTTCTGCAAATTCAATAATTATAATAAAAATCTGCCAAAATCGGCAGATCTATATTTTAAATGTCTACTAAATTATTATTAAAAAAATTATAAAAATCGTTTTAGCTAAAACAATATAAAAAGCAAGAGTTTACATAAAATAAACTCTTGCCAAATCATTTAAGAATTAATCTGTAACTTTTTCTAAAAGTTTAAGATCGATACCCTTTTCGCCAATCTT
>JAZNFL010000234.1:0-8382 GCA_045589135.1 Christensenellaceae bacterium | reverse complement strand
CAAATTTAATTAAAAATTAAAGCATCTCCACGATTTCTTTAGGGACGTATATACTTACGTCTTTGCCAAAAGATAAAAGTTCTTTAACTCTCGAAGAAGAAACGTACGACAAATCCGCACTGCACGGAAAGTATAGGGTTATTAAATCTTTATCCATGTCGAGATTAAAATTATGCGCCGTGGTTTCGTAATCGAAATCGGTGGAATTCCTTACACCTCTGACAAAAACTTCCGCCCCTTCTTTTTTTAAAAAATCGACCAAAAGCCCGTCAAAGGTTTTAACGGTGACGTTTGGATATTTTTTACAAACGGATAAGAGCATTTTTTCTCTTTCTTCCGTAGTATACTTACCGGTTTTAGACGTATTCTTTAAAACCGCAACGGTTACAGATTCAAAAATTAAAGACGCCTTTTTTATTACGTCTTCGTGTCCGTTAGTTATAGGATCAAAACTGCCGGCAAAAACACATTTTTTATATTTATTTGACATAGTTATCCCCTTTTATAAAAAGTAAAAATCGCCTTACCGTACTTTCTTACGTCGGTTTTTATTAAGCCTTGGTAATCGCCAAACGTCTCGCTATCGGATTCCGCTATTATTACACCGTTTGGATTTAAAACGTCTTTAGACGACAACACGCTCATTACGTCGGAAATCAACAAACTGTCGTAAGGTGGATCTAAAAATATTATATCGAATTTATGCACAGTATTTTTTAAAAAAGACACTGCGTCGGTATTCCTTATTTCTGCATCAGCTTTTACCAAGGCTAAATTTTCTTTAGCGAGCTTTATGCTATTTGGCGAAGAATCCGTCATTACGACTTTTTTTGCCCCTCTCGAAATAGCTTCTATTGCTACAGCTCCCGTTCCGCAAAAGGCATCGTAAAAACTACTGCCCACAATATCGTATTGCAAGATATTAAACAGAGCTTCTCTCGCTCTGTCTCCCGTCGGTCTAATATCTTTACCTTTAAATTCTTTTAAGACTCTGCCACGGTATTTACCGCCAATAATTCTCATATCAATTGCCTTTATAAATAAATTTACAACGTTTAGAAACGTTACATAAAATCTCGTAAGTTATAGTTTGGTTTTTGTTTGCAATCTCTTCAGCGTCACTCAAAATCGTTCCGTTTGTTTCGGTTGCACATAAGTCCATACAAGTGTTGTTTAAACTACCGTAAAAGCCCTTTCTGTAAAGCCCGTCAGCATAGCCGTACGCACGTATTTTTACGTCGGTTTTTTTATTTAAAGAAAAATCCCCGTAAAGAAGATTTTCGCCTTTATTTAAAGTTCTTCGAACGACTGTCTCCGCATTGACAGTCATAGCCTTTTTTAGTTTTATTTTAAAATCTTTAAAAGGGCTGTATCCGTAAAGCATAAGGCCTATTCTTACGGCGTCCAACTGAAATTTTTTATTTAATAAAGTAGCACCGCTGGACGCAACGTGGAATATGGTATTAGGAAAATTTTTCTTTACGTCTTTACAAAAGTTTATAAATTTCTCAAACTGAATTTCAGTCGTTTTTAAATCATAAACATTTGAAAAATGCGAGAATATTCCTTGCAATTTTAAATATTTTTCTGTTACGGATAAAATCTCTAAAACGTCATCTAAATCCTTTTTTGTATCGATACCGATTCTATTCATTCCGACGTTTACGGCGACGTTTATATCGGCTTGCAAACAATATCTTTTGCAAATTTTTAAAATACTGCAAAGCCTATCTTTGCCGTCAATAGTTAAAGTTATCCCATGCCTTATCGCACGCAAAATCTCCTCTTTTGACGGTGGTAAAAGCATTATAATAGGCTTTGTTATTCCGCTGTATCTAAGGGATATTCCTTCGTCGAGCCAAGACACGGCAAAGGCGTCGACGTCGTTTTTTATTGCGTTAGAAACCTCGCAAATGCCATGCCCGTAAGCGTTTGATTTTACCACGGCAATAAATTTTACGTCGTCTTTTATAAACTTTTTTATCTCTTTTACGTTATGTCTTATACACTCTAAATCTATAATTGCAGTAGGTCTTAACATACCACCTTCTCCAGAGTATATTATTATGCTTTTATATTAAATTTTTGAACTTACGGCTTTTTGTTTTTTGGAATAATTACTTTTACGTTGTTTCTGACGATTGAGACGTCTATATCTCCTTTTACCCCTTGATCTCCGTCGAAATTCCACACTATATCGTCAGAAACTTTTATCTTGGCTTTGTTGCCTTGATATGTAAACATATTTTTATCAAAACGCATATTTCTATAACCAAACAAAAAGACTTTTATGGATTTTAAAAAATACCTTATATGCCTAAAAAATCCTGCCTCTTTTGGTTTTTTATGTTGCTTTACTATTAAAACTTCGAAAAGCCCGTCGTTCATAACGGCATCCGGATTTAACCAAAAACTCGACACCGAACGGCTGTTCATAATCATTACCAAAACGACGTTTGTATTAAACGTAAGATCTTCGGTTTCGAACTTCATCTCGAAATCTTCGAACACAAGATTATGTTTGATAATCTCTAACGCATAGGCTAATTTGCCCATTTTTTGTTTGTCGGACTGTTTTGCTTGATACGAACACGCAGTTATCCCACCGCAAACGCACACGTACATTGCGTATCGATCGTTTATCTTCATTACGTCAAACTGCTCTACTTTTCCGTTTACAATGTTTTTTAAAGAACCTTTGACCGTTCTTTTTATGCCCATTGATCTCGCTATATCGTTGACCGTACCCGTGGGTATATATCCTAAAATAGGCTTGTTTTCGTGTTCTTTTAATCCGTTGACGACCTCGTTAAAAGAGCCGTCCCCACCTGCAAAAATAAAATAATCGTACTTTCCGCAAGCCTTTTCTGCAAGTTCAGATAATTCTCCTGCCCTTTGCGTTGCAATTATTTCGACTTTGCCGAATTTATTAGTTAAAACCCTTTGTATATATTTAATTTTTTTTGCTATTTTACCTTTTCCGCTTATCGGATTATAAACAAATAGACAACTCATAAAAAACCTTATTTAGAATACTTAATAGAAAATCCCAATACCCTTTCTAACCACAAATAAGCAAGGTCTACCCAATGTGCGGCAGATTTGTTGCCTTCTTTTAATCTCTCAAAACCTTCCGTTTCTCCAGTAGCAAGGGATAAACCGTGATCTCCGTCGTCAAAAATATGGAGTTCGGTCGGAACGCCTGCTTTATGGCTTGCTAAAGCATACGATACGGAGTTTTCGAAAGGAACTATCGTATCTCTTCTCGTATGCCATAAAAATGCCGGAGAAGAATTTTTATGAACGATTTTTGCAGGATCTAACATATCTATCATGTCGTAATTGCCTGCCGTTACGTTGTGGAAAGTATTAGAATGCGTATGACAATTGTCGTAGCTTACAACTCCGTAACTTAAAATAACGGCGTTTGGTCTGGTGTTTTTTGCTCTTTCTTCCCCAAAAATCTTTACCATATCTTGGTTATCCGAGATACTTGCCAAAGTAGCGCACAAATGTCCACCCGCAGAAAAACCTACTGCGCATACGTGATCGGGATCAACGCATAAACTTTGAGCGTTTTCTCTAATATAAAGCATTGCCATACACGCTTCCGAAAGTTGTGTTGGGTAATAAAGCGGGGATACGGAATATCTGAGAACAAAGGTATTGTATCCCTTTGCAAGCCATGCTATTGCAACGGGTTCTGCTTCTCTATCAGAAACGAAATGATATCCGCCACCCGGGATAACGAGCATTGCAGGTCTTGTTCTTCCTATGTCGTTTTCTTGGTAAGAAAGCATAGAATAAACAGTGAGTTCTGCTCTTGCGCCTTGTGGTTTTTTTATTTTAAAATATTCGTACAAATCTATAACTTGACAAATCATAATATATTCTCCTTAAAATTATCATATATACTAATATATCATAATTTTATTTTTTTTTCAATATAATACTTTATTTTTCATAATATTTTTGATATAATAAACAAAAACGGAGAATTGCCATGCAATACCATATAGGAACGGGACTTATAATACAAGAGTTTAACGATTCTTGCGAATGTCCTTTATGCGAAATACAAAAAATTATAGAAGAACGTCTTGTAAACGAGTTTCTTGCTGACGCCGTAATGGACGACGATATGCGAACTAAAGTAAACAAAAAAGGCTTTTGCGGTAAACACTTTGATATGTTATTTGTCGGCAAATCCAAATTAGGCTTGGCTTTACAAAATATAACGAGATTTAACACCATTATAAAAAATATAACCGTGCCAAAAGACGTAAAACAAGCAAAAAAAAGCGCTTTAAAAATTAAAGAGCTAAACTCTACCTGTATAATTTGCGATTACGCTTTAGACAGTATGGAAAGATATTATAAGACTATTGCGATGATGTATTACAACGAAGAGTCTTTTAGAGAAAAGTTTAAATCCACAAAAGGTTTTTGTATGCACCACTACGCAGAGCTTCTCTCTTACTCCGATTACGCAAAATCCATGTCTAAAGAATATATAACCGTCTTATCGGAAAAGCAAATCGAGAACATGAAGCGCATCCAAGCGGAACTCCAATGGTTTTGCGATCATCACGATTATAGGAACAAACATCTTCCTTTGGGCTCGTCGGCGGATTGTTTACCAAGAACAAGAATAAAATTATACGGAAAGCGCTTAATTTAGTTGCTTTTAAAATAATTTCGTGATATAATAATTGCGTTCGGTCGAAATTGCTCTATCGAGCGCAATTAAATACTTATAGAGAGGTGTCTGAGCGGTTTAAGGAGCACGATTGGAAATCGTGTGTACCCCATAAAGGTACCGAGGGTTCAAATCCCTTCCTCTCTGCCAGAAAAAAGCACACATTTGTCTACCGGACAAATGTGTGCTTTTTTAACTAAATCCGCCTTCTGCGGAAGAAATCCACCTATGGTGGATGAAATCGCTACGCGATGAAATCTGCTTAATGACAGGTTAAAGGAGGCGGATTTAATTTCATCTGAGGCGGCACGACGAAGATTTCATCCGAACATAGTGAGGATTTCATCGTGCATAGCACGATTTCATTAAATATACAAGGCTCATACCTTGATTTAATTTAGAAAGTGTGTTATAATGTTTATTAAAGGAGCAAAGCATTATGAACTTTATTATCGTTCGAGATACGGATATTGTTGCGGTAAATCGCGGAAAAAAAGAAAATGAATCCAGCAATATTATTTATCGAGATAACACCGGCTTGTTGCGTGAAATTGATTTTCACACTTGTGCATTGAATTACAAGGCAGAACACAAGAATGCCTCTGATTATTGCATTGGAGAAAGAAAATCCGACGAAGCGTATTTTCTTTTTTACACAAGCGGCATAAAGACAAAAGTCCTATTCAAAAAACACTATGTAGTTAATCTGCTTCGTTATCACCTTTTGAAAGGAAGCAAGATGTCTCGGTTTCACTCCCTGCAAAAATTGATTTGCGAAACGAATTTCAGAACATACGATTTGTCGTAATGGTGTACTTTTAGTCGTTCTTACCCCACTTTACGCACCTTTTAGTCGCTCTTTTTGTTTATCCAAGCCGCAGGCTTGGCATATCATCGCCGCGCGAAGCGTGGTGTATATCATCACTCTTTAGAATGTATTTTCTGCGCCTTGATGACACACAAAACTTTGTTTTGATGATATACTCGTACAAAACGAGATATGCTCGTTTTTGGACGGATAAAATACAATTTTTGTGCCTTGATTTATATTTAAAGGTGTGGTAAATAAACCCATAGATAAATAAGAATTTAAAGGGGGTTATAGTTATATGCGAAAAATTACAATAAACAGAAAAAAATCTTTGATTGGTTGTATTGGCACAGTGTTAATATATACAATAGACAAAATACAATTTGATAAACTCATAGAAGAAGAGAAAGAAATAACTAAAGATCAGTGTTTTTTTGTCGGTTCCGTAAAAAATGGATCTTCTTTAAAATCTGAAATCACTTATAACGAGATTGTCATATTGTCTGCGTATGATGATTTAGGCCTTTTTAAGGTTCATAGCGCAAAGATTATTCCCGAGGGAAAAGAAGAAATAATACTTAATGGAAAAGTAAAATTTAATCCTATGTGCGGAAATCCTTTTGTTTTTGAGTAAATAATTCGCTTTATTTGATTGAATAAAGTTTATTTTGTTGGTAAATTTAAGAGTTTTTGAATCTATCGTTAAATTTGAACCCATTTTCTATCAAAAGTGAACCCATTGGGATTTTGTATCCTTTTCGTTGCCCTTTTACAACAAAAAAGAACTTTTGTCTATCAAAAGTTCTTTTTTTATATCGTTTTTAACGATTTAAAATTTTGTTTGATATTTCGATTATTTGAGAAGCATATTTTTCTTTTCTTTTGTTTAAAGTTAAACCGTATATAGGATACGCCAATAAAGCGACGCATAACCCGATGACGCTACTTATAATCCCGACGACGTACATGCCCCACTCTAAAATTGCAGACAATCCAAAACCAAAAACAAGAGTGCCAAAAACCCCCAAAACGTAAGCGATGATAAGGGCGGGCTTTTTGACTTTTTGATCTAACTTTTTTAAATCGTTTAAATCGCTGTTAGAGTCAGAACTATGCAAATATTGACTTTTTATATATTCTACTTCTTTTCTTTCTTTTTCGGTAGGAGCGGAATATTTATAATTAAATTGATCCTTATGTTCAGTCATTTTTGTTTTTTCCCTTATAAATTGCGTTTCTTAAAATTACGGTAAAGGTACTTCCTTGCCCTATGCGACTCTCTACGGAAATCTCTCCGCCAACCGCGTCGATAATCTTCTTTACAAGAGCAAGACCTAAACCGTTGCCTTCTTTTGCCCTGGATTCGTCTGCCTGATAAAATTTTTCGAAAATCTTTTCACCTACTTCTGCAGAAATTCCACATCCGCTATCTTTAACGGTAAAGACTACGTCTTCTCCTCTTGCTTTAGCAGAAATAAAAATACTTTTTCCTCTATCGGAAAACTTTATCGCATTGGATATTAAATTATCCAAAATTACGCCTATATAACTCAAGTAAAAATCAACCTTAAAATCTTCTATATCCAAGATAAATTCTACGTTTTTAGACTCGGCAAAATTTTCAAACTTTAAAACCGATTCGGCAACCACGTCTTCTAAAAGCGCTATCTCTTTTGGTGGCATAATACCGCCGTTTTCTATCTTGTTTAAAAGCAATACCGAACTTACCATTTCGGATAATTTTTTAGATGTTAAGTAAATAGTGTCAACGTATTTTTTCTTTTCTTCTTCGCTAATCCCCTCTTGTTGCAACAATTGTGCGTAATTGCTTATAACGGCTATTGGGGTTTTAAACTCGTGCGAAATAGCAGAAACGAAATCTGCGTTTAAAATTTTGTTTTTATTTAATTCTTCCACCATTACGTTGATATGGTCTTTAAGTTCGTCGTATTCGTTGTAAAAGTTGGGATTTTTTCTTATTTGAAGTCTTACCGAAAAATCCCCCGAAGAAATCTTTTCCGTAGCCGTCAAAATCTCTTGATTCGGTTTTTCCACCAAAATTTTACGACGGAAAACGTCTATTACGGTCATTAAAAACGCCAGTGAAAGTATAACAGCAAAAACGACCAAAGCAATTAAAAACTTTTTGCCTTTTAATACTTCGCTTGCGTAATCGTAAATCAATATTGCCGTAGCAACGGCAAACGTCAAAGTTATAAAAAATAGCAACACACCGAAAAAAAACGGCAATTTTTTAGAACGCTTCATTTAAGTACCGCCTTATAACCGAGACCGTGTACGGTGACTATTTCGAACCCGTCGCAATCGGCGGTTTTCGCTCTCAATTTAGCCATATAAACGTCGACCGTACGAGAGGTTGCAGAAGAATCAAAACCCCAAAACTCGTCCATAAGAGCCGACCTAGTAAAAGTTTTTCTCGGATAAGACAAAAACTTAAAGAGTAAATCAAACTCCCTTACGGAAAGCCCTACGTCTTTACCGTCGATATATGCGATGTATTCTTCGGTATTCATTTGCAAATTGCCAACGGTCAAGATTTTGTTAGAAACGATTTCCGTACGCCTTAATATAGCGTCTATTTTTAAAGCCAATAAATCGAGATCAAAAGGTTTGACGACGTAATCGTCAACCCCCATTTTGTATCCGAGCATAGCAGAAAACTTATCGTCTTTTGCCGTCATAAAAATCATAGGAGTTTTAGTATCTACCCTTCTTACGTTTTCTAAAAAAGAAAATCCATCCATAACCGGCATCATAATATCGGTCAAAATTATATCGTATTTATTATTGGTAAAATCTTCTAAAGCCTCTTTACCGTTAAAACAAGACGTGACCTTATGTCCCCTTAAAG
>JAZNFL010000233.1:0-3101 GCA_045589135.1 Christensenellaceae bacterium | reverse complement strand
AAGCGTTAATGCAGTTTTTTCCATCGGAAATAAAAAGCTTAAAGTTGTCCGTTGGTAAAGAATACACTCTTGAATATTTGACGGAAGCTTTAACCCAAATGGGTTACAGTAGAGTAGAGAGTATAGAAAACAAAGCGGAGTTTTCCGTAAGGGGAGATATTTTAGAAATTTTCCCTATAAATTCCGATTATATTTATAAATGCGACTTTTTCGGGGACGAATTAGAAAGTGTTAAAACTAAGGACTATACTACAGGAGAGATAGAGTCTAAAGTGGACGAGTTTGTCGTCGTCATGGCATACGATTTCTATTTTTATGACGGAGAGAGAAAAGAAGTCGTCGAAAAACTTAAAAAAAGTTTAAAAAAGATGCCTACTCTTATGGCACGCCAAAAGGCGGAATATCTCGTAGACGATTTAATTTGGAAGTTAGAAGGCGGGGGTTTTGCCGATAGTTTTACCTTTTTAATGCCTATTTTGCAATGCGCAACGGGGGATTTTTTTAGATTTATATCTCAAGATGCCATAGTTATTTTTGACGAAAGCAAAATGATAAAAGAAACTTCCGACGGCATTATAAAAGAGCATTTAGAGAGATTTAAAAAACTCTTTTCTGCGGGAGAAGTCTTAGATTTTTCTATCGAGCAATACCGGGATTTTGCCGAAGTCGTTGATATTTTATGCGAGCAAAGATTACTTGCCGTACAAAATATAACTTCTTCCGTAGGATTTTTTAATCCGTTAAAAACTTTGCGTGTCGGCGGAGTTCCTCTCCAAAGATATACTGCAAAACAAGAAGATTTAATAAACGATTTAAAAAATTGGAAGTATTCCGGATATAGAGCGATAGTTTGTTGCGGTACGGATAGGCGTGCGGAGGTTCTTTGCGACACGTTAGAAAAAAGCGGTGTGTATTGCGAACTTTCGGATAAGTTTGGTCAAGATTTTACGGGGATAAAAATAACGTCTTTTTATCTCGGCAGTGGATTTATATGCCACCAAGCCAAGTTGGTCGTCGTCGGTACGGGGGATTTATATCTTCAGTCTAAGCCGATAAAAAAGATCAAAAAGAAAAGAAACGATTTATTTCAAGCGCCGGAAGTTGGCGATTTTGCCGTACACGAAACTTTTGGTATAGGCAGAGTTTTAGGAACTCAAAGAATTTCTACCCAAGAGAGCACTAAGGATTACGTAGAAGTAGAATATAGAGATGGAGATAGACTTTATATCCCCGTCGAAGAAATGGATAAGCTCACCAAGTATTTAGGTGGCGAACAAAGTCCGCAACTCAGCAAAATTGGCGGAATGGAGTTCGAAAGAATAAAGCAAAGGGTAAGAGAAGCCATTTCTAAAATGACTATCAACTTAAAAAAACTTTACGCAGAGAGAAAAAAGTCAGTTGGCTTTACCTTTTCTCCCGACAACGAACTCTCTCAAGAGTTCGACGATTCTTTTGAGTTTGAACCCACGGAAGATCAAATTCAATCGATAAAAGAAATCAAAAGCGATATGGAAAGCAGTAAAGTTATGGATAGACTTTTATGCGGAGACGTTGGTTACGGCAAGACGGAAGTAGCTTTGCGTGCGACTTTTAAGGCTGTTTTAGACGGCAAGCAAGTTGCTATAGTTGCTCCTACGACTATACTTTCGGAACAACACTACAACACTTGCAAAAAGAGATTTGCGGGGTTTGGCGTAAGAGTGGATTCTTTAAATAGATTTAAAACCCCTTTACAACAGGCAAAGGTTATCGAAAAATTAAAAAACGGAGAAATCGACGTTGTTGTAGGGACTCATAGTTTGTTCTCAAATAAAATCCAATTTAAAGATTTAGGTCTTCTGGTTTTAGACGAAGAACAAAGATTTGGTGTAGAACATAAAGAAAAATTAAAAACCTTAAAAAACAACGTAGACACTTTAACTATGACGGCTACGCCGATACCGAGAACGCTACATCTTTCGCTTTCCGGTATAAGAGATATAAGCACGATAAATACTCCGCCTTCAAGGAGAATTCCCGTCCAAACTTACGTCGTAGAAGAGAGCAAGACGTTAATTGCCGACGCCGTAGGAAAAGAACTCGCAAGGGACGGACAAGTTTTTATACTCTATAATAGAGTAGACGGAATTTATAACTTTGCTTCAGAAATGAGAGAACTTCTTCCGGGGGCTAAAATTTCGGTTGCGCACGGACAACTTCCGGAAAGAGAGTTAGAAAACAGCATAAACGAATTTTTCGAAGGTCGCTCTAACGTTCTTATAGCGACGACCATTATAGAAAACGGAATAGATTTGCCAAACGCAAATACCCTTATAGTTATAGATGCAGACAGACTTGGTCTTTCTACTCTATATCAATTAAAAGGAAGGGTAGGCAGAAGCGACAGAATGGCGCACGCATATTTTACGTTTAGTCCAAACAAGGTTTTGACGGAAGATGCGTATAAGAGATTAAACGCAATTATGGAATTTTCTGAAATGGGCAGTGGCTATAAAATTGCCATGAGGGATTTAGAGATTCGTGGAGCGGGTAACGTTTTAGGTAAAGAACAACACGGACATATGGATAAAATCGGTTACGAATTGTATTCTAAGCTTTTAAAAGAACAACTTGGCGAGACGACTAAAAACTATCAAATGGAATTGGATATCAGAATTTCCGCATATATTCCGGAAGGCTATATAGAAAATTCCGCTTCGAGAATGGATTGCTATAAGCAAATAGCCGAGATCAAAACCCAAGAAGACAAAGATAGGGTAGAAAAATCCATAGTGGAAAACTTTGGAGAAATGCCTTTAGAGGTGGAAAATTTAATAAAGATAGCCCTTTTAAAAGAAGCCGCATCTAAATACGGAATAATAAAACTTTACGTGTCTAAAAAGACTGCGGAAGTTCATTTTAAAGATATTAATTCTTTAAACGACGAAGATTTAAACGCTGCTTTAAACGAGTATAAAGACGTTTGTAAACTTACTTTTGGGGCGACGCCTATCGTCGTTTTTACAAATCGTGTCGAAGACGGAGAAGAAAGATTGGAAACTTTAATCGAATTTTTAAGATTTTCGGCTTCTTCTTTAAAATAATTTACAAAAACTTTATAT
>JAZNFL010000232.1:0-3029 GCA_045589135.1 Christensenellaceae bacterium | reverse complement strand
GGTTTCTAATTTTGAAGTGGACGAGTTTGTTTCAAAAAAATGGACTAGCGACTTATGTGACGACTATTATGAGGATAAGTGGAGCCATTACGAACCGTGTCTTGTCGATTTTAAGTGGCAAAACGAAGCCGATACTTTCTTTATATCCACGAGCAAGGATATGTTTAACGCAGTGGAATATGAGGTTGAAGGCAACGAGTTTTTCCTTAGAGGCTTAAAAACCGAAACGACCTATTATTGGCAAGTTGCAAAAGACAACGAAAAGAGTAAAGTATATCATTTTAACACCGAAAAAGGGGTTAGAACTCTTTATATAGGCGGTGTTACCAACGCGCGCGATATGGGCGGATGGACTGTATACGACGACGAAGGAAAAGAGAAAGGGTTTTTAAGGCAAGGGCTTTTAATCCGTACCGCCTCGCTTGACGGCATTTCGCCGAACGGGGTAAACTGTTTGGTAAACGAGTTAAACGTTAAAACTGAATTAGATCTTCGTGCCGAAAGCGAAACGGAAAGAAGACCGATTATAGACGGAATAAATTATATAAATATCTCTTGTCCTCAATACGCTTATAGCGGTATGGGAATATTTGAGTTTGAAGGTGGAGAAAATTCTAACGCAAACGCAGTTAAAAAGATTATTTCGGTATTTGCCAACGAGCAAAATTATCCTATCAATTTCCATTGCGCGATAGGTCGTGACAGAACGGGGACGATAGCGTTTTTGCTCGGCGCTCTATGCGGAATGAGTGAAGATGATCTTTGCAGAGATTACGATATATCCTTTTTTGCAGGGTTAGACAGTTCAACTCCGTCTAGAATGCACTCGGTAGCCTTTATGCCACTTGTAAACAAAATGAAAAATTATAAAGACGGCACTAAATCTTTAGCGTATAACGTTAAACAATATCTTTTAGATATCGGTATTACACAAGAACAAATACATTCTATAATTGACGTTTTAGTAGAGGAAGTTTAAAATGACAAATAGTACGGGCGGAGAAAAAGGGTTTTTATTCAAGCGTTTTGGAACGATGATAGATTGTTCGAGAAATGCGGTAATGAACGTTAATTCTATAAAAAAATGGATAGACTTAACTGCAGACCTCGGATATAATTTGCTCTCGCTTTATATGGAAGATACCTACGAGGTAGAGGGCGAGCCTTACTTTGGTTATTTAAGGGGCAGATATTCAAAACAAGAACTCAAAGAAATAGACCTTTACGCTAAGAAAAAGGGAATGGAAGTCGTTCCGTCAATACAAACTTTAGCCCACCTAAATCAAATTTTTCGATGGCCAAAATATCGTCCGTATAACGACGTTGACGATATCTTATTAGTTGGGAAAAGTGAAGTTTACGAACTTATAGACCGCTGTTTTAAAACTATCGACGAATGTTTTACTTCTAAAACGGTAAATATTGGCATGGACGAAGCCTTTATGTTAGGCAGGGGTAAATATTATAATTTAAACGGCGATACGGAAAGATTAGAAGTGTTTTTAAGTCACTTAAAAAAGGTTGCTAAACTTGGCGAAAAGTACGGCTTTAAAATGCTTATTTGGTCGGACATGCTTGCAAGTCGGTCTGATGATAAAAAACTTGTTGAAAGTATCAAAAGTCAGTTGCCTAAAAACGTTGAACTAATTTATTGGGATTACTATTCGACCGAAAAGGAAAACTACGATAAAAAGATAAAACTAAATAAAGAGTTTAGTCCTAACGCTTGGTTTGCGGGCGGTCTTTGGAGTTGGACGGGATTTGCTCCTCACAACGTGTTTAGTATAAAGGCAACTGAGGTTGCTCTCAAAAGTTGTATTGAAAACGGAGTGTCGGACGTATTGCTAACTCTTTGGGGAGATAACGGTGGAGAGTGTAGTAGATTTGCTCTTTTGCCGGCACTGTTTTACGCGTCTGAAATTGCAAAAGGTAACGACGAAAGTTTAATAAAACAAAAATTTGAACAAAAATACGGAATTCCTTTCGACGGGTTTTTAAGCGTCGATATGCAAGTTTCCGCCTACGACGGTGAAGAAAGGACTTGCAATCCCGATAAATATATTTTATACAACGATTGTTTTTCGGGAATAATGGATTCCGCTATATGGGACGAAAGTCAAAAAGAATACGAAACTTGCGCAGAAAATTTAAGTAAGTTCATAGGCGATAGTAATTTTGGCTACGTATTTAAAACCTTGCATGCTTTAAGTTTAGCGATTGCTGAAAAAAGTTTACTGGGAATTCAAACTAGAGAGGCTTATAAAAAGGGTGATTTGGAAAAATTAAGAGCCCTTATAAACAATTACGATCTCACGATAAAAAAGGTTGAAGATTTCCATAAAGAGTATAAAAATCAGTGGATGACAGAAAACAAACCGCACGGGTTTATCGTTCAAGACGTGAGAATCGGTGGTGTTATTATGAGACTAAAAACATGCAAAGAAACGCTTATAGACTACCTTTTTGGCAAAATAGAGAGAATTGAAGAACTTGAAGAAGATCTTTTGGATTGCGCAGACAAAGAGGTGGAAGTTAAAAAGGCGGTTACCTTTGCAAGGTGGGATGAAATGACTAGCGTATGCAAATTTTAAGAGGTTTTTATGGCTATACGATTTAACCGAGAAAATAAAGTTTTTATATTGGACACGAAGACGTCGAGTTACGTAATGAAAATATACGACGGTGGATATCTTCTAAATCTGTATTACGGACGGAAGATTGAAGGCGACAACGTGGAAGATTTTGATATAAGGGCTAAAAATGCATCTTTTTCTCCTGCTGCCGCTGACGTCGGAGAAGGGGTTTTTTCTCCGGACTCCGCGCCTATCGAATACGGTTGCGACGGAGCGGGAGATTTTAGGGTTTCCGCTATAAAAATTAGAAACTGCAGCGGTGATAGCGTTACCGATTTAAGATATCTTTCGCACGAAATCATAGACGGAAAACCTGAAATAAAGGATATGCCGTCAACTTACGTAAACGGTGGCGAAAAAGCAACGACCTTGCTAATAAATATGCAAGACGCGGTA
>JAZNFL010000231.1:0-3204 GCA_045589135.1 Christensenellaceae bacterium | reverse complement strand
GAAGATATGTTTAAAAATAAAAAATTGACGATATTATATATAAGTATAGCAATTGTCTTTATAGGATTGCTCGTAGTGTTTTCTTTATTCGATCTTCAAATATCAAAAGCTTTGGTAAAGTTAGAAGAAGGGGAGTATTATTCTTCGAGTTTTATATTGAGATTTTTAGAAACCGTTGGAGAGATGCCTATTTACGTCTTTATCTCTTGTGCTTTTATTATTTTCTATTACAATGCAGAAGACTCTTTAATCGAAGAAAAAAAGAAAATCATAAAAAAAGTTATATATTCAATATGTGCGTTTATCTCTTACTTTTTGGCAAGTAAAGTTTTAATTAAATACGTCGCACAACATCACGGATTCGAGTATATGCTCGGTGGGTTAGATTACGTTTGTTATCTTCTTATGGCAGGCATAGATACCGCAATTACGATATACGTTTTTAGTAAAATTGACCAAACTATTATAAAAAGATTATATGTTTTTGCAATGGTAGTGCTTTTGACGGCGCTTATATCTCAGATTTTAACGCAAGGCGTAAAGATTTTTTGGGGAAGAGCACGCTATAGAATGATGGCAACTTTACAATCTTTGGGAGAAGATGGTTTTTCTTATTATACCGAGTGGTTTAAGTGCAACGGTAAAAGAAGCGTTTCTTTAAAATGGTTAGATTTGGGTATTGCTTCCGACGGATTTAAGTCGTTTCCTTCCGGTCATACTTGTGCTGCTGCAATTACTTCAACGTTGATTTGTTTACCTTTTACCGTGGAAAAATTGAACACTAAAAAATGTAGAATTGCGTTTATTTCCATCAGTATAATTTATACCGTTATAGTTGCGTTATCCAGAGTTTTAATGGGTGCGCATTTTGCGTCCGACGTTTTGGTTGGTGGTATGGTAACTTTCGTTTCTTGTTTGATATCTTTTAAGTTGGTTGTAAAAAACAAAAAGTTTTTTAAAGTTCCACCCAAACCAACTATAGTCACAATCAAAGAAGAAACGATTTAACGAGTAATTAATTGTATACTACTTACGTGTTAAGTATTGCTATTTTTAAGACAATTTATTTGTGGCGTTTGTACTTTAATAAAGAAAGGCGTATCTTTTAAGGTGCGCCTTTTTGTTGTTTAAAAGATGTGCAAGTTAAAATTTGTGTTTTTATATAATTAAGGTTGGAGAGATACCGTTTAAAATCAATGCGAATATTTAAAAATTTAAGTGAAAATAAATTTCACAAACAAGAGTTATGCGTTTAATTCAAATATTATTATTTTTATTGAAAAAATACTCCATTTGTGGTAAAATATATAGTAAGCATAAATCGTAAGGAGTTCATTGTGGAAAAAGAAAATCAAGAAAAAATCGTTTTAAATACGGACGTGTTAAATACTCAAGAAGATCCGGAAGAGTTTTTTGTCGATGACGAGCCTTGCGACGAAGAGATAGAAACGACTTCCATCACAGAACAAAAAATCGTTTTACCTATCGAAGAGCAAACGGTTGCGCCGACAATAACAGTCGAAGAATCCCAATCCTCAGTTATAAAAGAAGAAAAAATAGAGCAAAAACAATCGGTCGAAGAGAAAACTACAACGCTTACAGCGACTAACGAAGAAGCTCAACAATCGACAATCGTAAAAGAAGAAAACGATCAACAACCAACTATCGAAAAAAATGAAAACATAACGACAACAAACGAAGAAGAAAAAGAAGACGACGGCTTTACTTTGGAGGAAGACGACGAAGATTGCTTTTTTGACGACGAAGACGAAGAATGTATAAATAACAGTAGCCAACAAGAAGAAAAATCTCTAACGGCTACTGCAGAAGTTGCTAAAATTACAACGGTTGCCTTAGACGTTGTAAAAACGCAAAACGCAAATAATATTTTAGAACAAAAAGAACTAATCGAAAAAAAAGAAGAAACGCCTACGGATACAATGCAGACGAATTCTTCTCCTATAACTTGCGACAATAAAAGCAATCCGATTATACAAAACGGATATTTTGACGAAAGTTCTGTCGTAGGTATAAAAAACGATTTGCGTAAACCTATAGAAGAAAAAAAACAAGAAGTTCCAACTTCGATTAATACAACTGTTAATAATCCTTCTTCGACTAATTCCAATTCAAACGGCAACGTTTACGTAAACAATAAATTCGTTCCTCAAGAGGTTTATCAACAAATTAACCAAGAGAGAGAAATCGAGAGAAAGAAAAAAGAATACAATAAAAAAATTGCAAGATATAAATTGCCGTTGGTAATGGCAATATTGGGACTCGCTTGTTCGGTGTTGTTTATCGGTATTGGATTTTCTATAACGGGTTTTGTTTTGTGTTGTGTAAAATTTAAGACCGGCGAAGAGTTTAAAGATCCTCAACTTGCTTTTAAATTATCGCTTTCCGGACTTATATTAAACTTTTTAATACTTATTTCTCCTCTACTTATTTTTATCGTTTGACGGTATTATTGCTACAAAACGTGGCATAATATTACAAATGAAAAATTGCATAAATCGACGACTTATAGATCAGATAATAGAGGCTTGTCCTATCGGGCGGTATAAAGTTTTGTCTTTGGAGAGACTTGCAGAGTTTTGCGGAGAAGATACAACCGTTCAATCGGTAATTGCCGATATAGAATACTTAAAAGATAGAGAATTTTTAATAGTGAAATTTTGTGACAGTAAAGAAGTTTGTTTGTCGGTTACCATAAAGGCAATTTCTTTTGTGGAATCAACAGAACAAAAAAGTGACGCTATACCTAACGTAAGTCAACACAAAAAATATTTTACGTGGGCGTTTTTAGGTGCTTTTACTTGTAATTTGTTTTGTTTTTTAGGATATATTATTTGTAAGTATGCTTTCGGTTAAAGAAAGTGCGGTTTTAGCCGTAATTTGCTCTAAGTGTGGAGAAAGTCCGTCTTGTCTTATAACGATAGAAGAAATTTTGATTACTTCTAATTTAAAAAAGAAGTTATCAATGGTGGAAGCGGAGAGAATAATAAACGGTTTAGAAGCGGATGGATATTTTGATGTTATACGTTCAGAAAGAAACGGTACTCCAATTTTATGTATAACGCTTTATTCTAGGGGCAGAGGGTACGAAAGAGAGATAAAACAGAATAAAAGAGATTTAAGAGCTAAGCTTGTATGGGCGGTTGTTTGTGGAGCCGTAACTTTTATAGTTGGCAGAATAATGAT
>JAZNFL010000230.1:0-1986 GCA_045589135.1 Christensenellaceae bacterium | reverse complement strand
CGACATGGCTACGACCCGACTTCAAGGTCACCCGTTATAAACGCTCTCCAAGCCGAAGTAAACTCTCCTTCCGAATAAATTCTTGCGGTTTGTTGATCCGAAACGCTAAACGTAAGGGTGTTTTCGTCGGCAGAACGCAATATAGAACCAGCGTAAGAACCGTCGAGATCTACTTCGCTTACGTAGACGTAAGTATTTGCAGGGGTTCTATACATATAAGGAAGCGTTACGCCTAAACCGTATTCGTTAATAACGCTTTCGCTTACGATTTGTTCGTGAGTATTTTGTTTTCCAGATCCTGATGGCATTGGGGAAGACCACGTCATAGAGCCAACAGGAACAGAAAGATCGGTTCTCTCTGCCTTTAACCAGAATTTGCTTTGAGTATTAGGCGTTATGATATATCTGAAAGCAACGCCGTCGTCGTACGCTCTCATTCTTACGGTCAACTTGGTTTCGCCCTTTTGGAATACGAAATCTTGTTCTTTACAAATATCGTAATAAATCGAAGCCTTACCGGAAATCATCTCGTAACTGTCGTTTACTTCTTTAACTTCCGTCTTTTCTACAAAACTGAGCCCGAAATACAAATCTCCTAATTCTGTATTAAAGCCCATTAAAGAAAGTTCTACAACCGTTTCGTTTCCGTTGCGTACGGTATAATAGAGATAACCGTCGATAAGTGCAATCTCTATAGCTCTCGATCCGTCTGGAGAAGTAAGTGCAAATACGTCTTGACCACCAACTACTACTTCTTTTTCGGTTTCGTATTCAAATCCGTCAATATATGCCTTACAATAAATAGTTGCAAGTCCCGGAGCAACTGCAGTTATAGTGTTATCCGCATTTACCTTTAATACGCTTGCATCGCTGGAAGAAAGCTCGTATTTAAAGTTCTTTTCTACAACGTTTCCAAATTGGTCTGCAGTTACTATTTGAGGATCAACAGTTTGTCCTGCGGTTAAAATTTCATCTTCTACTCTAAGAGAAATTTGCTTAACCGAATCTATTCCGTTAGCGAAAAGTCTTGGGCAAACCCACATAGTATGGTCGCTATCTTTATTTCCGCCTTGATCGATTTTAAGAGTGAGTTTTTGTGCGTTTGCAGGAATTTCAATATCAAAATAACCGGCACTGCTTGCTTGTGCTTGAATAGCTTTAGCAACTTCTCTTCCATCGATAATAACTTTAAACCAAGCTCCGTCAGAGCCTAACTTTTTAGCGTGGATACCGTAATAAGTGGTAAATCTCGTTGCACGAAGTTTGCTTATATCGTAAGTTAATTCGCTCGCTGCGTGTGCAAACACACACTTGTCGTAAGAAACCGGCATATTAAACGTCATACCGGGTTCTCTAACCACGTTGTAAAGATATATACCTTGTTCGATTGCTCCGTCGTTAATTATGCTTCCGTAATCGGTAAAAGAAGCTATCGGGGTAAGATCGCTTAAATCTACGTAATCGCAATACAACTTAGCGTTTGCAAATACGCCGTTATCGCTGTCAGCACCGTCGCCACCGTCGTTTACGATAAGACTTATCTTAGTTGCACCGAAAGGTATATCTATATCTACGTCAACGCTTTCGGACGTAGCCGTCATCTTTTGGGTAGAAAAAGCTTCTCCACCGTTAATTTCTACTTTAAACGAACAAGAACCTTTTCCGTCTTGTCTAACGTTTACACCCACCGTTGCCGTAAAACGAGTTGCATTTAAATTGGTTATATCCCATTCTACTTTGCCGTTTGCTTGAATACAAAGACCTTTTTTGTAGATGGTTTGAACTCCGTTTTTAACGAGCTTTAAAGCGTTTTCGGTTTCTCCAACGGTATAACCACTGTTTATAGCGTAAGTGTTGTAGAAGTTGATCTCTTTGGACTCTGGAGCGAGATCGCTTATGTACAAATATTTGTAATCTGCTCCGTTTTCTATACCAACGCCGTAAACGGTAGGATTAGCGTAAACGGCAACCCCGTCGGAAGACGTA
>JAZNFL010000229.1:0-8722 GCA_045589135.1 Christensenellaceae bacterium | reverse complement strand
TTAGAGGATTTACAAAGTGAAAATAAGACCTCGCCAATATTTACTCACCATATCGCTTATATTGATAAACCCTTCTATAAGCGCGTTAAACCCTATATTTTAACCGAACCGAATCAAATTGTAGTAGATTATATAGCAAGTATGACGGACGACTATTTTATAGACCTATTCCACCACCTATTCCCTAAGTCCACGTTAAAAATCGAATACACGGGCTACTTTGATTAAGCAAAAACACCTTCAAAATCGTAATAGCCATAGGGATTTAAATTCAAAATAAAAGTGTAGCCCACTATACTTCGCTTTAGGCGAAATATAGTGGGCTTTATCTTTACCACAGTAATTAAATAGAATAAGTTGTATTTTTAGCCTTGTGGCTAAAAGTTGTATGCAAGTACCTTGCGTTATATTTTGACCTGTGGTCAAAGTTATATTATATTTGCCATAACTTACCCTATGGGTAAATATAACTTTGCGTAGCAAAATATAACTGCTAAAGCAATATAACTTGCCGATAGGCAAATATAACTAGTGCGTCAGTAATAATCCCTATTACTGACGCACTAAACTTCGTTATCCTTTTATAATGTTAAATTTAGAATAATTTTCTTTTGCTGTTAAAAGAAACGTATCTATCCGTTTAATTTATAAAATTAATCGTTTAATCCCAAAATTTCTCTTGCAACGAACACTCCGCTTGCAGATGCGTGAGAGAGCGAGTGAGTAACCCCACTGCCGTCGCCGATGACGTATAAACCTTCGTGACGGGTTTGTAAACGGTTGTCTATTTCTACTTCCATATTATAGAACTTAACTTCTACACCGTATAAAAGGGTGTCGGCGTTAGCCGTTCCTGGAGCAATTTTGTCGAGAGCGTAAATCATTTCTATAATACCGTCGAGTATTCTTTTTGGAATAACCAAACTTAAATCTCCGGGCGTTGCAGAAAGAGTAGGAGTAACGAATCCTTCTTCTATTCTGGAAGGAGTACTTCTTTGACCGTTTATAAGGTCGCCAAAGCGTTGAACCATTACTCCGCCACCAAGCATGTTAGAAAGCTTTACTATAGATTCTGCATATGCCGTGCTGTCGTTAAACGGCTCGGAAAAATGCTTGGATACTAAAAGGGCAAAGTTAGTGTTTTCGGTATGCTTAGAAGGATCTTCGTAACTGTGTCCGTTTACCGTTACTATTCCATTGGTGTTTTCGGTTACGACTGCGCCGTAAGGATTCATACAGAAGGTACGAACAAGGTCGGCGTAGTTTTCTGTACGGTATACGATTTTGCTCTCGTAAAGCTCGTCTGTCAAATGAGAGAAAATAACTGCAGGAAGCTCTACTCTTACGCCTATATCTACCCTGTTAGAAAGCGTACCTATGCCAAGTTCTTTACAAACCGTTTCCATCCACTTGCTTCCGCTTCTTCCTACGGATATAACACACTTTTCGCACTCGAATTCTTCTTTTTTTGTATAAATTTTAAATCCGTCGGAAAGCTTTTCGACCTTAATTGCAGGCGTGCGGAATTTGAATTCTACAGTCTTTTTTAACTTGTCGTATATGTTTTGCAAAACGACGTAGTTTTTATCCGTGCCGAGATGTCTTACCGAAGCGTCGAGAAGATGAAGCTTGTTTTGAAGACAAAGCTTTTTGATGTGAGAGTTAGCGGTGGTATATAATTTTGTTCCTTCTCCGCCGTTGGCAAGGTTTATACTGTCGACGTATCTCATCAATTCTAACGCTTTGGTTTTACCGATATATTCGTGCAAAGTTCCACCGAATTGATTGGTTATATTGTACTTTCCGTCAGAAAAAGCCCCTGCTCCTCCAAATCCGTTCATTATGGCACAAGAAGAACAATTTATACACGATTTAACCTTTACTCCGTCTATAGGACATTTTCTCTTTTCTAACGGATTGCCGGCTTCGAGAACGCATATTTTTAAGTTTGGATTTTTTTCTACTAATTCGTAAGCGGTAAATATCCCTCCGGGACCTGCACCGATTATTACTACGTCGTACTTCATAACTTCCTCCTAATTAATAAGGCAAAACTCTCTAACGATAATTTCAAAAGCCTTTTGCCCTACACACTAAATCATTATATCACATCATAAAAGATTTTACAAACTTTTTTATAAAATAGATTTGATTCTTAACGCTTATTTGTTGTAATTTAATAGATTTTTTGATTTTTTACTATATAAAAAGAAAGACTTATAAAATTTAAATAGATAAAAGAGAAAAACGGCTTTTTTGCAAAATCGTCGCAAGCAAATTATCTTGCTTGTAATTAACTTTTCTTATAAAACTTATAAAAGAAAACTTTTGCGTTTTAAGATTTAATAAATTTACCTCTTTATCTCTTTTTAAACCAAATGTTATTTTGCGTTATAAAAAACGTCTTTTCTTTTTAAAACGAACGACCTATACTCCAATATAAAAGCGTTTTTTACGCATAAAAAAACTCGGAATTAAGCGACGTATCCCAAAATTACACCTGGATATGCGTTTAAATTGCCGAGTTTTTATTTTAAATTTTTTCAGTTATTTTTCGTTCTTTTATGACCACGCTACCACATATAACGTCCGCATAAGAAAACGTGGTTTTTGCTACCCTTTTCCCATCCGGAACAATGGTAAATATATCCGAATATACTCCACCGAGTTTACCCGTATATACGGCCTTTTTGTTTCGTCCCAAATTAACTGTGACGTTTATGCCCTTTCCTTGCAAATTGAAAATTTTGTCCTTTACGGCAAATATCGTTCTTTCTGTCTTTATCATAGAATAATTATTGCCGTAATTATTAAAAATTAAACACTTACAGAATAAGCAACCTTTACTTAACGATGCAGATTAAAGACTTTGCTTAAATATCGTCGTCTTCGTCTTCCTCTTCTTCGTCGTCTTCTTCTTCGAAATCCTTCATGTCGATCTCCGGAATTTCGAAATCGTCTTCTAACTTTTTGTTACGTCTTCTTTCTTGCTCTTCGTAATAATCGTCTTCTTCCTCTTCTTCTTCGTCGTCACCGAAAAGTTCTTTTTCTTCTTCTGCAAGTTGAGAGAAAGTAATCTCGTCTTCGTCTTGAGGAATTAAAGCTTCTTTTTCGTCGTCGTCAAGGAAGTTTCTCCATTCTTCGTCGTTTTCTATATCGATAGACGTAGTATCCGGCTCTTCTATACTTTGTTCTCTACACTGCTCGCACATATCTTCGTCTATCTTAATATAATTTTGCTTGCAGTATGGACAGAGCTTTTCGTCGTCGTCCTCGAAATCTAAATTAATATCTATTTGCGGTCCTATGTTGAGTTCTGACTTGCATATATCGCAATAGTTTTCTCCCTCTTTTATCCAGTTTAACTCACATCTCGGACATTTTACGTAACCTGCCATCAGTGCGTCCTCCTTATAACAAAAGCATATATTTATTAGCTTTTAACCTATAGCGTAGTTATTATAGTAATATTGACCGAATTTGTAAACTGTTTTTATTAAGTTTTGCAAAAATTTTTAAAAATTTTTACATTATGCCCCGTCAAGAAGCATTTTGTCTGCAATTAAGGCAATAAATTCGCCGTTTGTCGGTCGTTCACTACCTATATATGCTCTTACTCCAAAAATGTTGTTTATGTTGTCTATCCTCCCTTTGTTCCACGCTACTTCTATTGCGTGGCGAATAGCTCGCTCGACCTTAGATGCAGAAGTTTGATATTTTTCTCCTATTTGCGGGTAAAGCTTTTTGGTTATATTATTTATAATGTCGGGGTCTTTAACCGCCATCTTTACACCTTCTCTTAAATAAGAATATCCCTTTATATGCGGAGGGATTCCTACACTTATAAATATCTTGCTGATCTTTTCGTCTAAGTTTCCGTTTTTGACCGCAGTTGATTTTTGAGGAATCTCGAATTCTTGCTCTTTGCTTTCTGCTTCAGCAAGTTCGCTAAGTCTGCTTTTTAATAATCCTGCAGGTACGGGCTTAACCATATAATAAAGCGCACCTCTTTCTATGGCTTTGTTTATTATACTGTCCCGCATAAAAGAACTTATAACCACAATCTTTACCTTTACTCCGTCAAGAGATAGCTTATCCATAACGGCAAACCCGTCTATGCTTTTTAAAATTAAATCGGTTATTAAAATTTCCGGTTTTAATTCTTCTACCATATTTACACCTTCTACTCCGTCGCTGGTATGTCCGACTATTTGAAAATTTTCTAACTGACATAATACCTTTTTCGCTTCTTCGTAAGATGCCTCGTCTTGTAAAATTACTACGGTGTGCTTATTCATCTTATCTCCTTTTTAATCGAGAAATTTTCTTTCCCAACCCTTTAATTTTATCGCCTTAATTCTATAAACTAAAGAAACTCAAAACGTTCTTTATATGGCATAATTTTACCTTGTCTATATTTGCCGTTTTTAAACATAAAATTTTGCCCTCTATCCTTTTATCGGCAACGGTTTAAAGTCTTTTATACCGTTTACGACCAAGCATTACGCTAATCTTTATGTTTAGTAAAATTTTTACAACTATGACAAAATTTGCAAAAAGTTTTCGTTATTTTGTTTGCTTTTAGTCTTTAAGAACCATTGCATCTATATTATAACATATAATTTTGTAAAAATATAGTTGTTTTAACAAGTTTTTTGTAAAAATATTATTTAATTTTGTAAAAATTTGTCGATTTTTGCGAATACCCCTTTATCCTTTCGGTCTTTATTGTTAAAATTTTATTTGTTTTTTACGATTAAACGTTTAATTGCCACCTAGCTCACGACAAATTGTTCGTTTTAAAACGAAAAACCGACACCGTTTATATCAAACCTTTTAAACCACCCCATCGCTTTTATGATAAAAACAAATTTGATTAAGCGAGTTAAATTAAAAACACCTATCAAAAGACGCGCGAAGTTTTAAATGCAATCTTTAATATTAAATTTTGAACGGAATTTTTTAAGCGGTTTTTTATACAGTAATTTTAATCGAAAGTTTTAAACAAACAAAAAAACAAACGCCAATAAAAAGACGTCCGTTTAAATTAAAGTAAATGCTTTTTAGTAAAAAATATTGCGTCCCTTACGGAACGCAATAATAAATTGTTTGTTTTAAATTATGCTTCTTCGGAAGTAAGATCTTCTACTAATTTATCAAAAGCTTTTTGATCAGCAGAATTGTACTTACCTAAAAGCATGCCTTTTACCGCTTGTACGGATTCTAATTCGCTTCCTTGTAACAATGCAACGTATTCGTCTTTTACTTCTTCGAATTTTTCGTCGTAAGCTTCTCCGGTAAGACCTTCGAGATCTTCTGCATAGAGTTGAGCAACGTAAGCGTCTACGTCGAGATTAGAAACGTAAAGGTAATCGGTGTAATTGGTTGCACTGTAGTTTACTACAAAATATTCTCCAACAACTTCTGGAGCATACCAAGCAGTATCGCTTGCAACGTAAGTAAGTTGAACGAGTTCTGCTTCTTCTCCTTCTAAAAGAGCTTGTACGTTAAGTCTATAGTAATAGTTGTTAGAATCGTAAACGTAAAGGAAACCGTCTTTATACATAGAAATCGTAGCACCGGTAATTACGTCGTCGCAATAAAGTCTTTCGATACCAAAATCGGTAGCAGGATCGCTAGCCTTTTTGTAGTTGTACTTCATAAGACCGTAAGTAGAGTCTATATATAATATTGTTTCTGTATTAACGTAAACAGAAGTAGTGGCGAAAACGGTAGTAGCCTTTGCACCGTAAGATAAAACTTCTCCTGCTTGTAAATTAGCTGCAAGATCTTCTGCGGTTTCGGTTACTTTAAGCGCCGTGCTGTCTACTGCTTTGTAAACTTTGTTTGTTCCGGTAGAAGTGTCAACGTAAGTGTAAGAATAGTAGAGAGTGCTTCCGGTCTTTTTAAGTAAAGTGTAAGTTACACCAAGAGCACCGGCAGTTCCGTCTTCTCTGTAAGAACCAGCACCTGCTAAAACCTTTTTAGCTTCCGTGCCTAATACGAGCTTATAAACGTCGTTAAACTTTTCGTCGTTTTCGAGTTCTTCGTTGTAAGCAGTCTTGGTAAAGTAAACTTCTCCGTCTTCTGCATCTCCAAACATATAAGAAGAAATTGCTTCGGAAGCGTAAACTTCTTTACCTGCTTCGTCTACTACTTTAAGGAATTTTTCCGTAGTGGAAGATTCTCCTTCGGTAGTAACGGATTCTACGTAAACGAGATAAACTTTTCCGTCTACTTGAGCATATCTGTATTCGGTAGCATTGCCTTTAACTCTTTCAATAATCGTAGTGCCGGTACCGTCGAGTTTAGTCTTTTGGAAATCGAGATATTCGTTTTGAACCGTTCCGGTTTTATCCTTGATGGACGTAGGGGTTGCGTAATAAACGTAATCTCCGTAAACGTAAATACCAGATTTGTAATCGCCGGCAGTTATAAGCTTAGGAACGAGAACGTCAACGGTTGCTTCTGCAGGATTTGCAAGACCGGACTTAGCCATTCTTGCAAGGGATGCTTTTACGACTTTGCCGTGAGCGTTAGAAGCAGTATAATCTTCTATACCGTTTATAAAGTAAACGTAGTTACCTTTTTCTACAAGGAAACCACCGTTGTTAGATACTTCTCCGGAATAGTCTACCTTAGCGACCTTCCAATCGGTACCACAAGCACTGAACATAACAGCGCAACACATAACCATAACTATTAAAGCCAATATTTTTTTACCCATTTGAATTTAACTCCTTAGTTTTTGGGAATAAATTGTTAAAGAATTCCATAAAATATATGGATACACTTATATATTATATACTATAATCAATATTTAATCAATCTTTTTTTCGAATTTTTTTTAAATAGTAATTAAAAAAAGGTGTTTTTATGGAAAAATCAGACGTTTTTACAGCGATAAGCAAACTTCTCCAAACCTTTAAGCCATCGAGCGAACCCGACAAAGAGCAAAAAAGCGAACAATCGGAGCAACCAAGCGAAAAACCCCAACCTTCTTCTAAGCAGAAAAACAACGTTTTTGCCTTAAACCGAACTTTAGAACTTATAAACAGCCACAACTCTCTATCAAAAAAAATCGACAACCAAAACAAAAACAATTAATGTTGATTATAAAAAACCACAATAAATCTCACTTTCCATAGGGATTTGCGACAAACACATCAATCCGTGTGGATTTGTGATATTTGTTTAACAACAAGCGATATTGCTTTACGGCAGTTTTGCTTGTCTTACAGCAGGTTAAAAACTTATTTAAAATGACTTTGGCGCAACTAAAATATAATTATTTTGGTTAAGCTTTTGGGTTTACATCGAAAACTATTTTACGTTATCGCCGATAACTTTTTATATCGTCGTTAAGTCTATTTTTCTGTCTTTAAAGTAATACTCTTCGTCTCTTTGTCCTACGGGACGCATTACCCTGCAAGGATTGCCCACGGCGACTACGTTTGACGGAATATCTTTAGTTACTATGCTTCCTGCACCTATAATGACGTTATCGCCAATGGTTACACCCGGCATAACTATAACGCCTGCGCCAAGCCAACAATTTTTGCCGATTGTTATAGGAGCATTATATTGGTATCCTTTTTTTCTGAGTTCCGGAGAGATCGGATGCCCTGCAGTCGCAAGGGTTACGTTTGGTCCAAAGAGCGTATAGTCCCCAACGTAAACGTGGGTATCGTCGACGAGTGTAAGGTTAAAATTAGCGTATACGTTTTTGCCAAAGTGAACGTTTTTGCCCCCAAAGTTAGCTCTTAAAGGTGGCTCTATGTAACATCCTTCGCCAAATTCTGCAAACATTTCTTTTAAAAGTTTTTTGCGTTTTTCCGTTTCGCTCGGTCTAGTTGCGTTGTAATCGTATAACTTTTCTAAACACTTAGTTTGCTCTTTTATAAGATCGTCGTTATAAGGATCGTACATATCCCCACTGTGAATTTTTGCTATCAATTCTTCTAAAGTCATCTCTTGGCTTTCTCCTAAAAATTTTTAACCTTTTAAATTAAACTATCGCCCTTCTTCCACCGTTGTTTATTTTTTGTAAACGAACTAAAGTTTGCTCGTTTTATCCAAAAAAACTAAAGGTTTTGCCACGTAAAAGATTGAATAAACTTAACGACGAAAAAACTTAAATTTTCAAAAGGTGTTAAAAAGCAGTTTCGTAGGAAACTGCTTTTTAAATTTATAATTATTTGTTTTATATATTATTTGTTGAGGTTTGCTTTTAAAGTTGCAAGTTCTTGAGCGAGTTCTTCCGGAAGTCTTTCGCCAAATTGACCGTAGAATTCTTCGATTCCTGCTACTTCTTCCTTCCAAGTTTCTACGTCTACGCTCAATAAATCCTTAACGGTATCTACGGTAATATCTTTAAGACCTTCGATATTGATGTCTTCTGCCTTAGGAACGTATCCGATAGCAACTTCTTCTGCTTCTACCTTGCCTTCGCAACGGTCAAGAATCCATTCGAGAACTCTGAGGTTGTCGCCAAATCCAGGCCAAATAAAGTGACCTTCGTCATCCGTTCTGAACCAGTTTACGTTGAAGATCTTAGGTTGGTTAGCAACCTTTTTGCCCATTTCGATCCAGTGTGCCCAGTAGTCTGCCATATTGTAGCCAACGAATGGACGCATTGCCATAGGATCTCTTCTTACAACGCCGACAGCGCCGGTAGCTGCTGCAGTCGTTTCGGAAGCCATGATAGAACCTACGAATACAC
>JAZNFL010000228.1:0-5338 GCA_045589135.1 Christensenellaceae bacterium | reverse complement strand
TGCCTTCGGTTTTTCCTGCTTCGGTACAAGTTGGTGCTATTGCTTTGTCTACTACTTCCGTATGTCCAAGTGCGTCGACTTCTTCTTGTGCAACGAGAATTTCTTTACAAACCGAACAGTGCTTGCCTTCGGTTTTTCCTGCCTCGGTACAAGTTGGTTCAACTGCTTTGTCTACTACTTCCGTATGTCCAAGTGCATCGACTTCTTCTTGTGCAACGAGAACTTCTTTACAAACCGAACAGTGTTTGCCTTCGGTTTTTCCTGCTTCGGTACAAGTTGGTGCTATTGCTTTGTCTACTACTTCCGTATGTCCAAGTGCGTCGACTTCTTCTTGTGCAACGAGAACTTTTTTACAAACCGAACAGTGCTTGCCTTCGGTTTTTCCTGCCTCGGTACAAGTTGGTGCAACTGCTTTGTCTACTACTTCGATGTGTACACACTCTGATCCGCAAACGGTGCATTTACCGTCCGTGCCGTAGACGTGTTCAGTACACTCCGGCAAATCCGGTGTTGCTTCTACAATTACGAAGTAAGAAAAACTGCTTGTTTCAAATGAGATTTTTCCTTCTGCCACGGTAGGAATAAGGTTTTCTACCGAGTTATCCGATTTTACGTGGAATACAAGGTAATTGTCCACCTGAACGTTAGGGACGGGCATAGAAACCTTAACCTTTCCGTTAGGTTGTACCTTTACGCCGTCTTTAGTAACGTAAATATCGAAAATATATACGTTACCCTCTTTGTTGTAGTTTTGATCGGCAATTGCCGTAAGAACTTCCGTTGCTTCTTCTGTGTTCGCCACGACTTTGTTGCTAACTAAAGTAGAGCCTTCTTTAAAGCCACCACCTTGAGCAACGATACCGTATTCGTTTTTGAGCGTTTCGAGCGTGCCTTCTACGTTGCCACACGCCGTAAGGGAAAATGCAAAAACGGCAATCAAAAGAAGAAGGATTGTTGTTAATAAGGATTTTTTCTTCATTTTTAATGCCTCCTTTTATTTTTACCCCTTGCCCCTTAGGACAAGGGGGTTTTTAACACCTTATCTTTTTATACTACTCCTAAGTTAATTATTAATTATTATTTAATTACTGCGATATTAGCCGAGCTTTTTTTTCTTGATGATAAACAATACGACGACAATTCCACAAAGAACTACTACTCCACCAATAATGCCAACTATTGCACCTGCTCCAAGTCCGTCTTTTTGCTTATCGGGAGTTTCCGTATTGCCACCGCCGTTTGCCATTTGGTAATCACAAGTATCGCACTTGCCGTTATTGTCGCTATCAGCGTGAGTGCCTACGTTAGCCTTATCGCCACACTCGCACTCGTTCCAATGCTCGTTTTCGTCGGTTTCCCAATTAGAACCGTGATTGTGTTCGTGTTCTGGGTTCGGCGTATATTTTATAATAAGATACTTACTAAAGTGATCGGTTTCGAAGGTAACCGTTCCTTCTTCCCAATTAAATACAACCGTTTCCATGCCCGTAATCGAATAATCGTCGTAATAAACAATCGTCATATCGTCGGATTTTTCTACGTCTTCTCCAATAGGAATAGTAACCTCTACCGATGCGTATGGCTGAATTTCTACGTCTTTATAATACAACACAATATCGTAGCCACTGACAACGTCTACCGTGCCGTTTAACGATTTTTCCATCATTTCTTTTGCTTCGTCGGATATATTGCCCGTATTTACAGGTTGTGCGCTTACGGTCGTACCCTCAGGTAAAACGGTTTGACTGTTTGCAGGAATGCTTACGGTAACGTTAGTTTCTTCGTCCGTAATGGATTCTTCCGTCATAGCCTCTCCTTCTATCGGCTCGTAATGCTCGCCGCCACAATCCTTACAGGTATACAAATATACGTCACGAATATCAGAATATTCGGAAGGATATCTTTCGATAGTTATTGCATAATTACAATCCTCTTCTTCGTAAATCTTTCCGCATTCGCAAGTGCGATAATGTCTACCGCTCATTCTGTCGTTTTCTTGCCATTCTCCAAGGACGTGTTCGCAACTCGTTTCGTCTACGTAGAAAGCCCCTTCGTTTCCACAAAGTTCGCACACAAACAACGTACCGTTGTATTTGCTGTATTTAGAAGGACCTTCTACATATACGGCTACAAATTCGCATTCTACCTCTATCGTTTCGTCGCAGTTTTCGCAATCGCCTACGTGGATATTGTCGTATTCTTCGTGCTTTGTCCAATTGCTGAATTTATGTCCCGTAGCCCAAAGCATATATTCTTCTTCGCCTAAGTCTAAAAGTTCTTCTCCGTTTGCATCCTTATACGTAACGCCACATTTTTCGCAAGCGTAATGCGCCTTCATACCGTCAGTGGTACACGTTGCAGGTTCTTCTGCTACCGGCTTAATAGAACACGTACAATCCGTCTTAGGGAAGATGTAATGCAAAAGAATAGTTGCAGGTTCTGTAGAGAACACCATCGGCCCAAAAATTATAAGACCGTTGAGATAAACTTCGAAAGTATCTGCATCTTCGATAATATATCCCTCTTTTAAGGTAATATATACGAGAAGTATATATTCTGTATTTTCTTCAAACGTTGCGTTTCCATCTGCACGAAGAACGTTGTCTTCTCCGTAAATTCCCCAAGCAATACCGTTGGTCATACCGGTATCTTCGTTATCGAGCTGGGAGTTACTGCAGAAATATTTAGAATCAATTTTGGACCAATTAGGCTTTTCGCCAATAACCGGTTCGTCGATTTCTACGTCGATAAAATCAATCGCCATCTTTTCGCAAGTGAATTCGTAACTCAAACGAAGATAGAATGCTTCGTTGCTCATGCTTCCTTGTCCAACTACGGCTTCTATTCCGTTTATAAAACCTAAAACTGTAGATTTTCCTTCTCCATCAACTGCAAATTGACAACCTTCTTCTACTTCTAAAGAAATTTGCAATTTATACGTATGACCGCCGATAAATTCTTTATTTTCGTAAACGTAGTCGTATGCTCCGTTTGTAACGTCGTACCATATAACGCCGTTTTTCTGTGCATAAATATCTACGAGAATACCGCCAATTAGATCAGTAGTAGGTGAATACTCGCCAATTGCAACATAGCCCGTACCGTTGATATCTCTATCGTAGCAAGGTCTTTCTCCTGCTACGGGTGCAACGATACCACTTATGTCTATGCGATCTATAATCTCTCCGTTACAGTCAAACCAACATGCGATCTTTGCATATTTATAAGGATCAACCTCTGTACCGTCATCCAATTTCTTTACAGAATAGACGTCTGCCCTTTTGCCGTTGACCGTACCTCTTAAACCGCTGATGTTTGTTTCCGGACTATAAGGAACTTTGCGATTGCCGTTTACTTTTAACGTGATAAAAGCACAATACGTTTCGCCTTTTTCGAACGTATGAGTACTAGGAATATTTGCTAAATAGGTATCGCCACTATCATCCGTCGTATACATCGTCCAAGAAACGGAATAAACCGTCATTTCGTCGCCGACAATACTTGCGTTATAACTAGGCTTTGCACCTGCGATAGGCGTTTCTATTCTTGTAGCCACGTTAGTTACCTGTTCGCTTTCGCAATCGTACCAGCAATAGAACCACATATAGTTATACGGATCTTTATCTCCATCTTCGTTCTTCCAAGCATAAGGATATACCTTTTCTCCGTCGAGCGTAACGATAGTAGCCACGTCTCTTTCTCCGTCAGCTTTAGTTTTAGTAGCAAATACATTATCCGTGGTATTTTTTACGTAAACACTCATCAAATACGTTTTACCGTCTACAAACTTTTCGTTTTCGCCCATTAAGGCTAAACCATCATCGTTATAAACTTCCCAATAAATTTCTTGGATAGTAACGCCATCCACATCGATATCCAACCAATAATCGGGAGTGTTGCCTTCCTCTGGCTTTAACAAATCAGTAAAGTTTACTTGTGCAATTTCTTTAGGCGAACGGAATTCCGTTTTGAATCCACACGTGCGAGAAGTTCTGCCTGCTTGCTCAATACACATTCTGTCGTTGACGTAAACGTATTTTCTATCGGCAGTAAATTGATGATTTTCGTCTGCTTCGAGCATTACGTCTACCAAATAAGTTCTATCCGCAAGAAAGGTGTCTTCTTCCGTCAATATTATACCACCGGCGTAATCTATCCAACGAACACCGTTTACGTATCCTGCTTGATTATAATCCGCTATAACAGCGTCACCGCTACATTCCGCATCGAAATCGGGAGTTGCTCCGGGCATTGGCTTATCCAACTTAACTTTTACGTCTTGTACGGCATCGTAACCGACTTCGTAATATACGACGGTATGATTTTCTTTTTTATCCGAAGGTGTTAAAGGTCTACTGCTGCCGTTTACAAAGCATTGTACGCTGTCTGCCGTAACGTCGAAAACGTAACCGTCTTTTGCCGTAATATATACCTCTGCCGTATAGCTGGTATTTGGCACAAACGGTTCGTCGTTGTTATGAACGGTATGCGTCGTGCGGTTGTACCATTCTACACGTGCCGTGTAACTTGTATGCGCACAGTCTACTTCCGTATCGGGCAACTGACCTGCTACGGGCGTTTTTAAACCGCTGACGTTGACCGTCGTTATGTAAGAATCCAACTTAAAATCCTTCGTAAGAACAACTACTTTTTCGTCTACTACCCTGTACTCTACGGCCTCTCCGTTGATGGCGGCGTTAAGTTGTAAGCCAGAGTCGTAATAATATCCATCGTCAGCCGTCAAAACGATTCCTACACGATAAGTAGTTCCTTGCTCAAACGGTTTTTTGACGTTCCATTCGCTAAAATAATTACCCGTTTTGTACATCCAAATAACTTCTGTAACCGTATAACAAAAATGAACGGGTTGCACGTTCATATCGGGCAACTCTCCGATTTCCGGAGTTTCAAACTCGTCAACGTCTGCGTGTTGTAAGTTTACGTGCGTTTCCGCCACCGCATTTATCGGTGTATCTTGCATTGCAAAGGCAACTCCTAACGAAGTAAAGACGGCACAAAAGACAACCGCTAAACTAAGTAATAAATTTTTTACTTTGCTTTTCATTTTTTTCCTCCAAATAAATTTATATAATACTTATTTTTTCTTGAATACTGCGATAAGGTCGGCAAAACTCTTTTTCTTGATGACAAACCAAACGAGAGCAAATCCACCAAAGCCAAGAACGACTACTCCACCGATAATACCGACGATTGCACCTATTCCAAGTCCGCCTTTTTGATTTTCGGGAGTTTCTATATTGCCACCGCCGTTTGACGTTTGATAATTACAAACGTCGCATTTGCCGTTATTGTCGCTATCAGCGTGAGTGCCTACGTT
>JAZNFL010000227.1:0-20129 GCA_045589135.1 Christensenellaceae bacterium | reverse complement strand
ATCTCCGCTAAAAACGACAAATCGTTTACCACTTACACACAAGGTGCAACCATAACATTTAAACAAACCACCACGGGCGGCTCGGTAAACGGATACGAACAACTTATCGGTGCAGAAGGCGCTGCCGGTAAAGCTTATATTTGTCCGGGCGCATTATATTACACCAGCCCTGCAGGTAAAACGACTTACGCCGACATAGCCGGAGATTCTACCCCGATAAAAGAACAAGGCGAAGTTTTACTTACCTACGCAATCGATTTTGTAAACTATTCTATTAAGATTTACGGCAACGGCGAAATAATCGGTATGTTTACCATTACTCATAATAAACCGGATGTCGTCAAAAACGTAGTTGACGTATTTGCAGAACAACTTCAAGCGCCAAACGGAGTCCTTTATATAGAAAAACCTTGCGAAGGCAAAGAAGGCAAAAACGGAACGGCTATGGTTTTATCCGACGTAAACGTATTTAATAAAACCTTTACGGGTATCGACGCTATCGCTTATTATCGTAACGTTTATTCTATAACCGACCCTATCGAACCGGAAGAATCCGAAACCCCAAGCGAATCCGAAACTCCAAGCGAATCCGAAACTCCAAGTGAATCCGAAACTCCAAGCGAACCTATCGAGCCGGAACAAACCTTTATTCCGGAAGTAGAAATCGAAAACCTTGCGGACACCAATTACACGGTTACCGTAAACGGCAACGGATTTACCCCTGTAACGGACGAAATCCACACGGGTGCTTACAACATCTCTGACATCACTTCTTATTACACGGTAAAGGCAAATGCAGGAAGCAAGCTCGTTTCTTCCGATAACGGTATAGCTTTCCACTATTACTTAAAGACTACAACCGACGTATTCTATTCCGGAAACACAAGTTTAAGACCTAACGTAGTGGACGATTTTGAACAACTCTTTGGTGTAGAAGGCGCAAACGGTACGGCTGCTTATATCTGTATGGGTGGAATGTATTATTACGAAAACAACACCGTGACCTACGCCCAACCAAAGAGCAACAACAAGGCGCTCCTTACCACCGATTGGAAGTACGTAAGCATGGTTGTAAACAACAAAGATTATTCTATTCAATTCTACGCAAACGGCGAATTAGTCCAATATTACGACCAAACCTTTAAAAAGGCAGACGTCATCAAAAACATAGTAGAACTTTTCAGTTCGGTAGCGTATTCTGACGGTGGACAAATCCACGTAAGAAAACCTTTCTCCGAAAAGCCAAACAGAAACTCTGCAACTCTCATTTTGGACGACTTGCTTATAACAAACGGTTCTTTAACCGCAGAACAAGCTAAAAACTACTATTATTCTTCTATGGATATGGTAAGCATAAAAGTAGAAAACTCTCTCGGCTTAACCCTTCCTAACTTATTGGGACTTAAAGGTTCTGTCATCGCAATTCCTAACGACTTTGCTCCGGGATATATAGTAGAAAACTTATATTACGATGCAGAGTGCACCAACGCAGTTACAAAAGACGCAATATTCCAAGAAGCTATTACTTTATACGCAAAACTTATAAAAATTCCGGAAGTAACCGTAGAAGCACTTACTAAAGAAAACTACACCGTAAGCGTTACGGGTAGCGGATTTAAACCTATGGGAGATCAAGAACACCCCGATGCGTTTAATATAAGCGATATAAACTCTTATTTGTCTATAAAGGCAAACGCAGGAAGCAAGCTCGTTTCTTCCGATAAGGGTATAGCTTTGCACTTCTTCCACAAATCTACGACCGACATTTTCTATTCCGGCAACACAGATTTAAGACCTAACGTAGTAGACGACTTTGAACAACTTATTGCAATCGAAGACGGAAATGGCACCAGCGCTTATATTTGTACCGGCGGTATATATTACGACGTAAACGGAACACGTACCCACGCATTCCCTTCCGCTAACGCCCGTGCTATGTTAAAAACCACTTGGCAATACGTAAGCGTTGTAGTAGATAAGGCACAACAATGTATAAACGTTTACGTCGACGGAGAATTTGTATTTACCTTCGACAGTACCAACGGCAAAGCCGATGTAGTTGCAAACGTAGTAAACCTTTTTGTTTCGCTTGCATATAACGACGGATTAGAAGTTCATTTAAGAAAGCCTTTAGCAAGCAGACTTACGAGAAACTCCGCTACAAACATCTTCGACGATTTACTTATAACCGACGGTTCTTTAACAGAAGACCAAGTTAAAGCTTATTATGATAAAGCTATGGGCAACGTAAGAATCAAGTTTGTAAGCGATCTCGGATTACAAATCCCAGACCTTATCGGCAAATCGGGAGAATCTGTTATAGTTGCAGAAGATAGCGTTCCGGGATACATCCTTAAAGGTTTGTATTTTGACGCAGAATACTTAAACGCAATTCCGCAAGACTACAAATTCGACGTTTCTACAACTTTATACGCTAAATACGAAATTATTAAATACGCCATCAATTATCACTACAATGGTGGCAACGTCATCGCAGAAAACCCAATAGAATACGACTTATCCAACGAAGGTGTAGCTATTTTACCTACCGCTAAAGCTGGTTACGTATTCGAAGGCTGGTACAGAACGGCAGACTTTAAAAACCAAGTTACTTACTTAGTAAAAGGCATTACCGGCGACGTAGATCTCTACGCTAAGTTTACCGCTATTAAGTATTCTGTAACTTACGTCTTAGACGGCGGACTTTTGACGGACACCGTAAAAGAATTCTACACGGCGGAAGATCAAAACTTCTCTATCGCAGACGCATGGAAGCCAAACCACACCTTCGACGGATGGTTTACCGACGAACAACTCACTCAACAAATACAAACCGTAAATACTCAAAACATGACAAACTTAACCGTTTACGCTAAGTTTACTTTAATCGTAGAGCCTGACGACAGCGAAGAAAGCGAATCTACCACCAATACGGAAGAACCTAGTCCTTCCGAACCGGGCGACCTTCCTTCCGAGTCCGAAATTATAACCGGACCTTCCGAAATAACCCCTACCGTTCCTAAGGTAAGCTGTAAAGGTTATGCAGGCGTTCCTTCTGCTATATGTTTAGCCGTTGCAGGTGCGTTTGCAATACTTCTTAAAAAGAGAGGTGAAAGAAAATGAAAAAATTTTTAATAGTTTTATTGAGTATAATATGCCTATTGGCAATAGGAACTTTCTCGACGGTTTTAGCGCAAGGTAACGAACCCGAAGCCCCACAAGAAGAACAGTTGCAATTTGACCTTTATTCTTCCGGAACGGGCACTTTTACCTACGCCGACGGATTTCTTACTTCCGACGGATACGGAGAACACAAAGCAATATTACAAAACTTTACGTCTAAGACTTTAGACGTAAGCTTTACTCTTTCTCCTAAAAACCAATACTCTCCTTTAAACGGTGGATTGTATATCTTTGCTTCCGGAGAAGGAAATGCGCAAGACCAAATCGACGCTTATAACGTCAATATAGATATGGCGGCAGAAGCAGGTTACTACAACGCATATATTTACCACTTCTTAGACGGAACGTACGCTAACTTCGTCGCATCAACCATCGCTTTAGTTTTCGACGGAGAAGTAGAAGTTAGAGTTATCGTAGACCAAGAATACATCAACGTATATCTCGAAGGTTCCGATATTCCTACCATGACTAAAAAAATATCTTCTGCCCCTGCTAAAGACGGCTTAAAGATTGGTTTTAGAAGTCAACACGTACCACAAACTTTCAGCGATATAACAGTTTCTGACGTCCCAAAAATCCCGGAAGTTCCTACCGTAAAAGTTCTTATGATAGGTAACAGTTACGCTCAAGACACCATGACCTACGCTCACGAAATCGCTAAAGCTGACGGCGTAAACATGGTTTGTGGCGTTCTTTATTACGGTGGTTGTACGGTAAAACAACACGTAAACTTTATCGCTCAAAATAAAGACGTTTACAAATACTTTAAAAACGGCGGAACTTATGGAGAAAAAGTAACCTTCTGGGACGTTTTACACGACGAAGATTGGGATTATATAACCATACAGACAGGTCAAGGTCAACAAGGCATAAAAGAAACCTTCTACCCTTACCTTCCTGAACTTATCTCTATAGTAGAAAACGATATGCCTTCTGCAGAAATCGGATTGTTCCAATCTTGGGCTGTTCCTCAATGTTTCGAAGGCACCGGCAATAGTAGACTCTCCGCATATAACGACAATTCCGAAACCATGTATCAACAGATAATAAAGACGTTTACGGAATTACAAGCGGAAAACGGCGTTCGTTTCGTAGTTCCTTCAGCAGAAGGGCTCCACAGAATAAACGGAACGGGCGTTTGCGACAACTCTGCTTTAGAAACCAGCTTCTTTAGAGATTCTACCGCACACGTAAACGAAAAAGGCAGATACATGCTCGGTGCAATGATTTATCAAACGATTACAGGAAGAACTTGCATAGGCAACACCTTTGTTCCTATAGGATATACTTACGGCGGAGATAGAGCTCCCGACGCTACCGTAAGACAGTTTATCCAAAACGTAGTAGATAATTTATTTACCGAAGAAAACCCTGCATACTTTACTTTAGACACCTTTAAAGAAGAAGTAACTTTAACCGCTATTTTTGCACAAGGAGCAAAAACCACTTACACCGTAGGCGAATACTTCGATTACAGCAGCTTAAAAGTTTACGCAGTATATAGCGACGGAGAAAGGGTAGAAACCCCTTACTACAACATCGACTTAATGAGACCTCTTACCCAAGAAGACACAGTCGTTACCATTAAGTATCAAGATAAAACGGCGGCAGTAAGAATAACCGTAGCGTAAGCAATATTCATAGCGACGTAATTGCATTATACAAAAAGATTAAATTGTTAATTATATTTTAATTATATAAAAGCGTTATTCTTAAAGTAAAAAACCAAACAGCAAAAAGGCTTGCAAGTTAACCCTTGCAAGCCTTTTTACACGCTACGTTCGTTATAAAGAGAGAAACTTAATTCGTACGCAACGCCTTATAAACACCGCTTATATCTCGTTTTTAGTGTTTTACAACTAATTTAACACAAAAGAAAAGCCACGCAATAGTTATCGAATATTGCGTGGCTTTTAAATTTTTAATAACCAACTACGTAAAATACGTCTTGCGTATTCTCTCTCATAAAACTGCTATTCGGATTTTTTTAACCAATCTATTACCAGTTTAGACGTCGTTCTACATTGTTTTAATTTTATAGTTCCAAAAAGCTTCATCAGGCGATATTTTATAGTCGTTTCTCCCATAAACAACTCTTCCGAAATCTTGCCGATAGATTTATTGTTGGATAATGCACGCATAAGAATTACGTCTTTTTCGTCACTTTTACCTAATATCTTGTTGACTATATACATCTTTTTTACGTCGTCGTTTATCAAATAATCTTTTCCATCGCAAACGGAAAGAGATAGCGGAGATAAAGAAGACAACGAGTCTTCTACTTCTATATACATGTTAATATTGCTTACGTTTGGATTTTTTTGTAATATTGTCGCAAGAGTAACCGCTTGTTGTCCAAGAATATAATTGTCTATAGTAAAATGAATGAATTTATTTTTGTTTCTCGTACCAATAGAAGTAGAAATCGGACATCCTATAGGTAAATTAATTTTATGGCTTTCGACGTATTCTAATAGTCCCAAACCAATAATATCGTTAGAAGCAAACACTGCTCCAAACTTTTTTATCTCAATAGGCTCGCAAGAAAACGGAGAATCAAACAGTTGCGCTTTTTCGCCGTAACGCTGAATAAAAAGTTTAATTTTTAAGTTATCTCTAATGCTTTTGGTATCTTTTCCAAAAAAGGCAATAGGTTTCCCTGCCGCCAATTGATCTAAAACATCCAAACAAGCATTATATTCTTTTTCGTAATCGTAAGACACGAAAGACGTATTTTTCGATTCTATCATTTGTATGGGTTTTAAATTGACACCAAGTAAAGCAGAAATACATTTTTCCGTCCATTCTACCGAGTAAGAGTTTACTATAACGGTAGAGCGTGGAGGAATAGAATTTATCACGTCTAAACTAACGACAGACAAAACACCTTTAAGGTCGTTTACTTTTTTTCGTATTCCTCGTTTTCTTTCGTTAGTCCAACCAAATTCATCTTGATTAGGCTCTTCTATATAATAGAAAATCATATTCTTCTCCAACCGTTATAATGCACTACGTTACTATTATAACATATTTTTACACCTTGTACAAGTTTAAACAAAAATTCTATTTAGGAAGATATACTCTTAAATGGAGCTTTTCGAAGTAAACGTCTTTTTTAAACACAGCAGCGGTATTGTAATAAAGTTGAATAGCACGATGCGTATAATTATTCCACCAATCGTCTGTTACCTGTATAATTAAAGGCGATTCAGTATTATTTGCAATAGGGCTTGGGCGGGCAGAAGAAGGCATTCCGCTATAATAACCTTCCGGACGAATAGAATAACCCCCGTCTAAAACCATTAACGTTCCTGCAGGAAGAGTTTTTTTGTCCATCCATTTAGACACTATATACTTTTTAGACGTTCCGTCTCCCGAAGTAATCTTATTGCCTTTTTGAATAGAATTAAGCCAGCCACAAACAGGAGTCCAATCGTAATATACGTAATTAGAAATATCGTAACCCGAAGCACTTAAAACGGCAGAATCGTCAAAAATATACGTTTCTAAAGAGGGCGCTTCGTTAGGAACGTAAACGTGCAACGCCTCTACTGCAGAATCAAAATCGTTTACTAAAGAAGTAAAATCTATATTCATTACGTTAAACGCTCTAGTCGAATAATTTTGCCACCAAGACTCGTCTATACGCAAATAAAAAGTCGTTACGTAATCCGGACGAGACGTTTGAACTTCTTCTGCAATCCACCCCTCCGGACGGTATTTAAATCCCGGCTTTATCGTTATTATACTGCCGACGGGTAAAGTTTCTTTTGTAAATTTAATAGAACTTGCGATCAACGACACCGAAACACTCGTGCCCGTTATAAAATTAGCCGAAGTAGTCGATTCCCAATATCCCGAAACGACCGGTTGCCAATTTATTTCTTTATGGTTATTTAAAACTTCCGATATATCTTTATATTTAGATTGGGTTACTTCAAAAGGATAAACCATTGCGTTGTATACGCTCTCTTTTATAATCGCAAGAACGTTGTCGTCAATTTCGGCAGAAGAAGGAACGTAACTTAAATTATCAAAAGATAAATTGGTGAGAGCCGCTGCATACGATAATCCCGCCACGTATCTTCCTACGTTTAAAGAAAGATGATAGTTGTCTCTATTTAAAGTGTCCCCAAGAAAACTCGAACGTGCGTTTTGTATTGCCGTTCCGGAAGGTATAATTACGTCAAATAAATCAGATGGTATTATTTGTGTCTGTACGGCATTTGTAATCTTGTTATACATATTTAATTGATCTGCATCGTAATAATCTTCAAACACCTCTTGAGAAGCAAAAGACGGCCACGACCAATTCATGTGCCACGCAAGTCTAACGAACGGATTGGTTGCGTTTTCTTTTACGTAATTTACCATATACGAAATGTCTTGGTCATAAGAAGAAGTAATCCCCGACGTTGCGCTTAACTGCTGAAGCGTTACAAAATCCCAATCTTCTGCGGTTATTCCACTCAACAAACTAACCCCGTTTTGAACGACAAACTCTCCGTTATTGTTGACAAGATATTGATACACAGCGTTGTTTGCCCTTGCATTATTTGCGTGGTCTTGCAAAGAAGATCCACCTATAAACAAATGTGCCACGGTTGCATTTTTTACACCCATCCCGTCAAGAATTTGCCACAACCATTTGGTAGCATCTTCCGAATAACTGTTTCCTATTGCAAGGATTTTAATTCCTTTACTTGCATCAAAAGAACGCACTATTACGTCGTAAGTTGCAAAATACTCCGTTCCGTTTAAAGTTACGGTTATTTGATAACAATCGGGATTGCCAGCATCGTAGTTATGTAATATTGTATATTCTGTGGTTTCTTTTTCCGTTCCGTCTTCGTATATTTCTGTTACGATAAGACCATCGCAAGTAAAATCTTCTCCGTAGTTAAACTCTCTTTGTACGTTATCGGTATATATTTTTACCCCACAAATGGTTGCTTGTTCTACTTGGACGAAAAAAGATTTTTTTAAAGTTGTTCCAGAAAGGCAAATTGTTATCTCGTAAGAACCACTTTCCGTTGCGTTGTAAGTAGACTCGATGGTGTAATTGTCGGTTTCGACTTCGTTTCCATTAGAATAAATCTCGTATACGATAAGACCGTCCAACGATAAGTCTTCGCCATATTTATAAGTTGTTTTTACAGAAGAATAGTCTATTTTTACATTCCGCACTTCCGAAACGATGACTACCGAACAACCACACGTAAAACAACTTAAAACAAGAAGTATAAAAGCTATAAAAACAGATCGTTTTTTATTCATAAAAAACCTCCAAAAATAATAATTGCACGAAACGTGCCGTCGTATACTAAAATTATAAACGGTATATTATTTTTAGTCAAGAGTTAAAATTTAAGGAAAAATCCTGTAAAAATAGACCGTTTTTAAAGCAAATTTTACGCACCCTACAAATCCTTAAAAGGGGTTTTGCGTCAACGTTTACTTATCAATCTCAAAAATAACCCACCTACGTCATTACACATAAAAACACACAAAAAAATGAAGCCCGACTATGTGTCAAGCTTTATATGGAGCTACTGTTCAGGACTTGTAAGGAACGCAGTGACGGAATAGCAATTACTACGCTTTAGCGTTAATTGCGTCACCAAGGCGACGTAGTCGACGGTTCTTTACCTAAAATTTTACAAAAAAATAAAGCCTAGTTTTATACTAAGCTTTATATGGAGCTACTAGCCGGACTTGTAAGGAACGCAGTGACGGAATAGCAATTACTACGCTATGCGTTAATTGCGTCACCAAGGCGACGCAGTCGACGGTTCTTTACCTAAAATTTTACAAAAAAATAAAGCCTGACTATGTGTCAAGCTTTATATGGAGCTACTAGCCGGACTTGAACCGGCGACCTGCTGATTACGAATCAACTGCTCTACCGACTGAGCCATAGTAGCTTAATTTAAGTTGCACAATTATAATATAACAAATCCTTAAAAAATGCAAGCAAAACGGACGCCTTTGTGTAAAAATTTTTATACAGAACTGCAATTTTGATCTAAATTAAAAGTTTTTTATAAAAACACTTTATTTTGATTGAAAGATTTAAAAAAAAATGTTAATATAAAATAGCAACCAATATGGAAGCGTATCGAAGTGGTCATAACGGCCCTGACTCGAAATCAGGTATACGGCAACGTATCGTGGGTTCGAATCCCACCGCTTCCGCCAAAACAAAAGACACCCTTTGGGGTGTTTTTTTGTTTTAAGTTGTGGGATGAGAACCCACGGGTTCGCAATAAGTAAAGCGTCATTCTTGCCGAGGGTTCCCTTTAGGGATACGGCAATATCCCACCGCTTCCGCCAAAATAAAAGACACCCTTTTAGGGTGTTTTTTTTTAAGTTGTGGGGATGAGAACCCACGGGGTTCGCAATAAGCAAAGCGTCATTCTTGCCGAGGGCTCGTTTATAGGCAGTTTCTATGTCGACTATATTTTTTATTAAATAAAAACGTTTTTGTTGACAATATTATATTTTGTATGTTAAAATATACATAAGTAAAGCGAAGGGGCGTAGGCAGGTTGTTTGCCCCTTGCTTGTGATTTAAAAGCCGTTTGTCTTTTGTGAGTAGATAACGGCTTTTTTTAATGCCTAAAATTTACTAAATCTTTTTTGTACCTAATATGTACTTAATAACAAAGATAATCTCATCATTCGGGATTTCTTTGCTTTCTAAATACTCTATCAGTCTAATTATTTCGGAACTTTTCAATAACTTGAACTCTCCTTTACCCAACTTAAGAATTATACTCTGTTTTTTTAGTTTTCTTGACAATTTATTAAAATAAGGCTATAATTTTATTACCATAAAGAGTGCGTTAGGGACAGCCCCTTTGATCGCACGGCAACCTACTTATATAGCAAGGTGCCAAAGGCTGAACGATGGGTGTATATTTTTTGTTTAAATTAAACCCATCGACGATGGGTTTTTCTTTTGCCTTTTTATGAGTTTTTACGGAGGCATTATTTATGCAAAATTACAAAGAAGTATGTGGCGACAAAAAATGCGTTTGGTTTACAGTAGAACGCAAAGAAGGAAAAAAGTTTTTACAATGGGCTAAAAATTTAGGATGCGTATGGATTGACGGTAAAGAAATCAAACCACAAAACAACGTAGATTTTTTCCATTTATCCATAGATAAAGACGGAAAGTTATCTTACGTACCTATGTCCGCTTGGCTTACAAAACAACCTGAATTTAAAGACGTACAAAGATACGACTTTAAAGAGTATATTAAAGATATAACAATCATCCGTAATCTTTGCTCTAAGTTAGAGCAATAGACACTCTTATAACTATTAAAAACCATACTAATACCACTTAAAACGCACAAATCTACATGTTAGGGCTTTTATGCCAACCACAAACGTTTAGCTCTTTTATAAATATCTTTTATTGCGTTGACATTTAAAAACCTTTATGTTATAATCTAAAACGTAAGTAAGAAATTTTTTCTTATAGACGCCAAACTTAATAAAGGCTATGATAAGAAATAGTAAGTAATTTGCGGTTTTTCAGAGAGAAGGCGGTCGGTGCGAGCCTTTAAATTGCTTTTACCCAACCCGTCTTTGAGCCGTGCGCCCAACAAATTATTAAAGTTTAAGTAAGCGTTACCGGGCTTCTCCCGTAATAGAGATCAACGAGTGCAGTTGCAATCTGAATTTAGGTGGTACCACGGACTTTATCGTTCGCCCTAAACCCCACGGGGTTAAGGGCGTTTTTTATATAAAAAACAAAACCCACGTTTCTTTACAAAAAGCATTAAAAATTAGAGTTTACAAAACCGTTTTACTAATTACTCTTTAATAAACGGAATTGCTTTTTGATTAAAGCAAAACAAACCCTTTACATAAGTCGTTTTTGACAACTTTACGACAAACGCAATTTATAAACAGTAAAATTTAACTGTAAAAATACACCTTTATTTTATCTATTGGAGGACATTATGAAGTTAGAAAAATTAGTTGGCGAGAGATTTAAAGAAAGACCTTCCGACTGCACCGTAGACAGCCACGCTCTTATGGTAAGAGGCGGTTACATGAAGTACGTTGCAAACGGAATATTCTCTTCTTTTACCCCACTTAAAAGAATAACCCGCAAAATAGAAAACATCATGAGAGAAGAAATGGACGCCGTCGACGGACAAGAAGTTCAGTTCCCCGTAGTTATGCCGGCATCTATTTGGCAAGAATCGGGCAGATACTCTTCTATCGGTAAAGAATTAGTTCGTTTTAACGACAGAAACAATAGTCCGTTGGTTCTCGGTATGACGCACGAAGAAGCATCTGTTCAACTCGTTAGAGAATACGGTCAAACGTATAACAAATATCCTTTTATGATATACCAAATACAAACCAAGTTCCGTGACGAAGCAAGACCTAAATCCGGTCTTATAAGAGTAAGAGAATTTACCATGAAGGACGCTTATTCTTTCCATACTAGCCAAGAAGACTTAGAAGAATACTACGCTAAGTGCCATAAGGCTTACGAAAGAATATTCGAAAGAGTCGGCGTTCCGGAAGTTATATCCGTAGCTTCTGACTCCGGAATGATGGGAGGAAAAATCTCTCACGAATTTATGCTCTTGACGGCTATTGGGGAAGACTCTATCGCAATTTGTACCGAATGCGACTACCGTGCAAATATGGAAGCGGCAGAAAACATAACTCTCCCGCAAGAAAAATCCCCTTCTCTTCCTTTGACTATGGTAGAAACCCCAAACATGCAAACCATAGAAGAAGTTTGCGGATTTTTAAATGCAGACAGCAAATCTTCTTGTAAGGCTGTCGTTTACCAAAAAAACCATAACGACGAATACGTTATTTTATTTATACGTGGCGACTTAGAAGCCAACGAAACAAAGCTTACCAACCATCTCGGATGCGAAATCCACCCTGCCGTTATTACGGAAGACTGCGGAATAGTTGCAGGCTTTATTGGTCCTGTCGGATTAAAAGGAAACTTTACCGTTCTTTACGACAGTTCTTTAAAATCTTTAAACAACCTTATTTGCGGTGCTAACGTAGCAGAAAACCACTACACCGGTCTTGATATGGAAAGAGACGTGCCAAACGCAATCTTTAAAGATTTTGCTAAAATCCAAGAAGGCGGAATTTGTCCTTGTTGCGGTAAAAAGGCAATAACGGTAAAGAGAGGTATAGAGGTAGGAAACATCTTCCAACTAGGCGACAAATACACCAAGTCTATGGAGATGACTTACGTCGATAGCGACGGAAACACTCAACACCCTATAATGGGTTGTTACGGCATTGGCGTAGGAAGACTTGCCGCTGCAGTTTGCGAAGCTCGTCACGACGACTACGGTCCTATTTGGCCAAAACAAATAGCTCCTTGGCAAGTTCATCTCTGCGCCGTAAGAGCAGACGACGAGTCCGTTAAAACTTTTGCCGACAACTTATACCAAACGCTCTTAAATAAAGGCGTAGAAGTAATTTACGACGACAGAAACGTAAGCGCAGGCGTAATGTTTTCTGACGCAGATCTCTTAGGCGTACCGACGAGAGTTATCGTAAGCCCAAGAAACTTAAAACAAAACGTCGTAGAAATCTCCACGAGAGATAAAACCGTAAAAAAGAGCGTACCCGTAGAAGAAGCTTTAGAAGAAATCTTATCTATGGTATACGCCGACTAACAACTTATATTTATTATCTTTTTCTATTATTAAAATTTAATAATTGTTGGTTTGTGATGACAAAAACACGCTACGTATCGCAGTTTTGCGAACCGTAGCGTGTTTTTTATTGATTAAAAACCTTTTGGATAAATCCGTTTATCTATTATAATAAATAAAATCTTGATAAACAACCCCGACCGCCAAAGGCAGTTTTTTACACTATTTAATTTTTACTTTAAAAGTATAACTTCCGGATAAAACCTTAACCAAATAGCCGTCAGAGTTTTCTTCTAAACCAATTACTCCTTCTGCTTTTATTGCGTTGACGCCGTTTGCCGTAAAAGTCTCCGTCTTAGGCAAACAAACTTCTGCCGAAGAATTTGCAGGGACTTCCACTTGGTAAGTCCAATAATCTCCCATTAAAGAAGACTTGACTTTTATATCTCCCACACAAGAAAGATATTCGCCTTCTACCCAAGCAATTCGCTCGTCGTATTTAGGCTTAAAGCTTATCTTTTTAAATCCTTCTGCCCCACTGACCGTATTTATGCCGAGCATCGTTTTAAACATCCACCCAAAAACGCTTCCGTAAGCATAATGGTTAAAAGAATTCATAGTTACGTCGCCAAATCCCGTTTCTTTGGTGTAGGTGTTCCATCTTTCCCACATGGTCGTTGCTCCTTGCTCGACAGAATACAACCAAGAAGGATTTTTATTTTGTAAAAGCAAATCGTACGCAAGGTCAACTTTGCCAAGTTCGGTCAATACGTCCATTATGATCGCCGTCCCTAAAAATCCCGTTTGCAATCTTTTGCCGTTTCTTTCTAAATTGTCTATAAGTTGCTTTTTTACGCAGTCAAACGAATTTTTATCAGGCAATAAGTTTAATTTTAAAGCGTAAAGACAAAGCGATTGTTCGTCCCTTATAAGTTTGCCGTCATTGACGTATTTAGAAATAAAGAACTCTTTTTCTTTTAAATATAAATCTTGATAGTGTTTTGCTTTTTGCGTATAGCCTAAAACGTTTGCCATTTCTGACATCATAAGAGCGTCCCAAGCGTAAAACGCCACGCCTAAGACTTCTCTTACCTCTTTTCCGTTGCTTTCGTATGCCAGCCAATCTCCCCAATGCGGAAGTGGACCAAAGCCGTCAGTCGTAGACAAGAAGTCCATATATTTTTCCATGGCAGAAAAGTTTTCTCGTATAACTTCTACGTCCCCAAAAGCCTTATATAAATTATACGTAACTATTATTATTGCGTCTGCCCAACCTGTTCCACCCCATTCTGCTCCGTGATATTCTCCGGTTGGAGCCGTTCCGGACGTCGCACCGTCTTCTCTTTGGGCATCTCGCATATCTTGTAAAAACTTTCTTAAAAATCCTTCGTTGTCACCCAAATAACAACCCGTTTCCGAAAAAACTTGAGTATCCGCCGTCCAACCTTGTCTTTCGTCCCTTTGTGGGCAATCTGTAGGAACGCTTAAATAGTTAGAATATTGTCCCCAACGAATATTGCTTATAAGTTTATTTATTTGATCTAAAGAAGTGCGGATAAATCCAGTATCTTTATTGACCGACGTTACCACTTGTCCGTTTACTTGCAAAATGGTAACGGGATAATCGGTACGTATTTGCAAATATCTAAACCCATAAAAAGTATACGACGGATGAAAACTTTCTTCTCCGTTGCCTTTTAAAATATAATTGGTTTCGGCTTTTGCAGAACGATAGTTTGCGTTGTATACGCTTCCTTCCGGCCCATCGTTGCCCCTATCTATTCTTCCGTTGCAATCGTTGACTGTTTCTCCGTGGGTTATAGTTAAAACCGTTCCTTCTTCTCCGACAACGGTAAACCCTTCCCATCCGGCAAAGTTTTGTCCAAAGTCTATTATACACGTTTGGTCTTTTTCTAAAACGAACGGAAACTTTAAATCTTCTTTTACGACAGAAATCTTTCCGTATTGCAAAATTTTGCCGTCTTTATCAAATACGGTGTCTTTAATTCCGTCGTAAACGGTTATCTTTTTAGGCGATAACTCTAAGTCTTTTCTGACGGTTATATAAGGATAAGGATGTGGGCAGAGCTCTCCGTCGAACTCTTCGTTATAAACAGCAAAATCCGTTTGCGAATTTTCTTCGCTTAGCTTTCGGTAAACGGGCAACCTTGCATCAAAAATTTCTCCGTTAAATATGTCCGCATATCTAACCGCACCGTATCCGCTTACAAGCCACGTCGTATCCGTAACTATTTCTTGGACGCTATCGTCGTCGCAAACGACTACTAATTTTGACCAAAGCGCAACCTTTTTGCCGTATTTGCCGGCAACTGCACCCGTCCACCAACCGGAAGTAACGGTTGCAAACAATCCGTTATCCCCTTTGCAAATATCTTCCGTTACGTCGTAAGTAAAATAAAATCTTCTTTTGCTTGCTTCGGTAAAACCCGGTTTAAGCACGTGGTAAATTTCTTCTCCGTCATCAACCTTTTTGACGGGTTTACCGTTTACGTAGGCTTCGAAAACACCTAAAGCAGAAACGTAAAGCATTGCTTTTTTTACTTGCTTACCAACGTTAAAGCCTTTATAAAAATATCTTACGTCCCCTATGTTTTCGTCTTTAGGAGAAGAAATCCATTTTGCTCCAAAAAACTTTTCTTTTCCTCCAAGACAAGTGGCAAAATTAGAAGAAAGGCTTAATCTTTCCAATCCGTTTACCACAACTTCTACCGTAAACGTGTAATCCGACTGTTCTTTAAGCTTTATCGGTAAAACGCAAAATCCATCGTCAGAGATAACCTCTCCACTATCCCACTCTTGCAAGCCGTTTAAAAACAGTTTTACTTTATACGACGTTTGCTTTACTCCAAAAGCAAGACTTTTGATTTGCCAACTAACCCGCGCTTTGTTTAAAGGAACGCCCAAAGGCTTAACCTCCCCGTTTACCTTTAAATTGCAAAGCGTATATTTGTTATCTTTACTTAAATTTTGCATAATTTTCCCCTTTTTGTCATTAAAAACTTAAAACGTATTGCATTTTTTTGCAATACTTTATTTTTGCTTACGCAAGTATCGTTTTAATTAAAAATTTTTTAATCTATATTTTTCCTTTAAGTTTAAACCTTTGCAAACGATAAAAGGGCTTCTTCTTTGGTTTTGCCGGTCGTATGATAATCTAAAAGCTGATGTTCCACGCCGTACGCTTTGCAAAAGTCTTTTATTTTCTGCAATTCTTCCCCGTCGTTAAAATTAGGAATAACCGGAGTCCTGACTATTACCCTTTTACCCTCTTTGACGAGTTTTTTAAAGTTTTCTAATATAAGTATATTTTCTTTTCCCGTGCCTTTTTTGTGCAAATCTTTATCTATTGCTTTTATGTCGTACAAAAACAAATCTACGTAAGGCAAGATCTTTTCAAAACTCTCGTATGGGACGTTTCCTGCCGTGTCTATAGCGACGGAAATATTTGCCTCTTTACATTTTTTTGCAACTTTTGCTACGTAATCGGCATAAAGCATACATTCTCCACCGGAAAAAGTTACTCCGCCACCCGTCGCATTATAGAAAATACGGTCTGCGTAAATAAGGTCAAAAAGCTCTTTCTCGCTATAAAATCTTCCGTATGACTTTTTTGCTTCTCGCACGCAAAACTCCACGCATTGCCCACACTCTATACATCCGTTTGGATTTTTACAAACCTCTTTACATAAATTGCAACCTATACACTTTTCTTTAAAAAACGCAAGTTGCTTTAAAGGCGATTTTCCTTCCGGATTATGGCACCAATAACAATTTAAATTACACCCCTTTAAAAACACCGTCGTTCTAATGCCAGGACCGTCGGCAGTAGATCCGTGCTGAACGTCGAATATTAAAGGAAGGTCGTATTTTTCGTTAAGCATTGTATAAAGTCAATAATTCTTCTTCGGTAAGGTCGATAGTTAAGCCTTTGAGATTGTCCGTAAAATGGCTTACCTTAGACGAGCCGAAAAGCGGAATTACCTTAGCGTTGCCTTTGATTTTATCGAGATTTGTCAAATACGCCACGACTAAAGCGTTTGCCGAAACGCCTTTATCTTTTGCCATACCAGTAAGAACTTCTAATCTCTTACCCGTTACGTGATCTATAGGTATTTTTTCTTGATTTACATATCCGCCCTTTGCCAAGCAAGAATACGCAACGAGTGGCATATTTTTATCGAAAAGAAACCTCATGCGTTCTCTCGTCGTCTGTTCGTTAAAGGCGTACTTTGGCGCAACTTCGTAACGAGGATGCAAATACGTAAATCTCTGTTGCATTACGGTATAAGGCGTTAAGTTCTTTTCTTTTGCGACAGCGTTTGCCTCGACGACTCTCCACGTGTCGTAATTGCTTACGCCCAAGTTTTTGACCTTTCCTTTTTTAACAAGTTTGTCAAACGCTTCCATCGTCTCTTCTAAAGGAGTATTTACGTCGTCCGTGTGTGCGTAATATAAATCGACGTAATCGACGTTTAGTTTTTTTAAACTTTGGTCAATCCAATATTCTATTTGCTCTTTTTTGAGTCCTGCTCCTTGACCGTGTCTGTCAAATCCGACTTTTGTCGCTATAACCAAGTCTTCTCTTTTGCCCCTTGCTTTTATCCACTTTCCAAGAACGGTTTCACTTTCGTCGCCCGTTCCTGCCCAATGAGCGTAATTGTTAGAAGTATCTATAAAATTTCCACCCATGTCGACGAAGGCGTCTAAAACCTTAAAAGAGTCTTCTTCCGAAGTAGTCGTGCCGAAGTTCATCGCACCAAGGCACACGGGCGAAACGTTTAAACCGTTTGGTAAAAGTATCTTCTTCATTATTCCATCCTCTCTATAATATCGTTTTGTATTTTTTTGCCACAATCGACGAATATTCCGCTGTAGCCGGTTATTCTAACTCTTAAATCTCTATAATTGTTAGGATCTTGTTGTGCTTTTATTAAAGTTTTTTTATCGACGCAATTTACTTGCATATGCATACCGCCGTTTTCGAAATACTCTGCAGTTAAACTTGCGAAATTAGTTTCTCCATCATCACCGCAAAAAGAGTTTGGCTCGACGTCTAAATTTAACGCCCCGCTCGAAAATTTATAAAACGGCAATTTTAAAAGCGATTGCATAAGCCCCGTTATTCCGTTTTTGCGACTGCCGTTACTTGGATTTGAATTTTGAGAAAAACTCTCTCCTTTAAGTCTTCCGTCAAACGTTGCGCCAAAATTTTTACCTAAGCGCAAATGCCAATTATCGCATTGCAAAGACGACATTAAAAAGTATCCGTCTGTTTTTACGTATTTAGAACCTTCTTTATAAATAACGTCTGCTATCAAGTTGGCAACTTTTACTGCGTTTTTATCGGCTAAGTTATCTCCGCAACCAAACTTAGGAGTTTTTTTACAAAGTGCGTAAAGTTTTTTGCTAGACTCGAAGTTGTCTTTTACGACTTCTAAAAGTTCTTTTAAAGTAACAACCTTATCGATAAAAACAAGCTTTTCTATAGCAGTCAAACTGTCGGCAACGGTGGCGAAACCCATTATGCTTTGAGCACTCGTCAAATACTTTCTTCCTTTACCGCAACAACCGTCGGCGTTTTGTATCGACCTTTTGGTAAAGCAATCTCCGTAAGTCAAAACGGTGGACGTATACCGTCTTCTGTAACGCACTTCTTCTAATTCTCTTTCTACTCTAAGCGATATTTCTTTTTGGAAATCTTTTTTAAACTCTTCTAAAATATCGTCTACGTTATTTACTTGTGCGTCTTCTTTTACTAACCTGTCTAAAACTTTAACAAAAGTTTCCGGAAACCCACCTTCGCAACCAAATCTTACGTCTTCGTGAGAGTAGTTATATTGTGGGTTTTCTTTTTGTAAAAAGCCGTTAGATAACTTTTTAGCCGTAGGTCCCATAAACAAAACTTGCGACTCCGCCCCAATAGACGTCCAGTTACAGCCGAAGTGCTCCGACTTAAAAACGTCTTCTTTAGGCAAACCTATACGCAGTAAAGACTGCTTTACAGTATCGTCGTTATAGACCATTAAAGAAGAGTTTTTTAACGCCTTTGCGCAAAACGTACGCCATAAAGCAGGATGTTTTTCGTATAGTCCTTTTGCGTACCTAACTACTATTACGGGGTTTTTAAACTCCGGAACGATACAACTTGCAAACAAATAGGTAAGCTCGCTTGCAAACACTTCTCCGCCTTCGTCCACACCGCCGAGCAAAAGGTATTGCGGAGAATCGAAGTTTAATATTCTATCGAAGGTCGTGCTGTCTTCCGCCGTGCCGAGTTGATGTTCTCCCCTGCCCATGGTTAGGTTGTTTTTACAATAAAAATCGGTTATCAATTCTCTTGCAAAGTCTTCGTCTATAACGCCGTCTTTTTTGTCTTTTTCGTAAAAAGGCGACAACACGTAGTCCAATCTTCCTAAGCATAACGTTGGATTAAACGATATATAAGCACAGTTTATAAAAGCCACTACGTAGACGAGTTGCAACGCTTGATAAAACGTCTTTGGCGGGTTATACGCTATTTGCGTCAATACCTCAGAAAGTTCTTCCTTTCCTTGCTTTAAGGCTTCTCTTGCATACCTTAAAAGGTATATTATAATTCCTTCTAAAAGGCTTTCTGCTCCACTCAAAAAGTCTATTTGCTTTTTATCCGTAACTTGTTGCTTTTTTTGTCTTATATCTCTAATTATCCCCGTAAGCCCTACGGACACTAAATATTGCCAATCCAAAGATGCGTGCCCAAAGGCAAAAACCGTTTTTCTATACGGATTGTCGGCGTCTTTTAAAAACTCGCCAAAAGTCTTTTCTTCTTCTAAAGAAAGTTCTTTATCTACACATCTGCCTGCTATTAAGTCGTCTTCTTTTAAAGTTACCGAAACTTCCGATAAAAAATCCTTTATCGTAAGACCAAATCTCTTTGGTTGGTTTTCTTCTTCTAACCTATTTTTATGCGCCTTAGAAAGCAAAATTACTCTTTCTATGCTCGTCGCTTTTAATGGTTTTTCTTTTAAAGCTTTTATAGCTTCCGTCACGTTTGCGTTCATATATATCTAATTGACCTTCCGTTTTAAAGATTTTCGTTTTTGCTCCAAAAAGCTGTTTTTATCGTTGCGTATCAGTTAAAAACACTAAAACCTGCCAATATACCTTTTTGTTTTTTATAAAAACTTTTACTTTTTGCAAAAATTATGGTAACGCTAATTAAAATCTCGTATTACTTTTATATTATACACCATAAAAAACGCAAAATCAATACAAGTTTTAATTTTG
>JAZNFL010000226.1:0-6981 GCA_045589135.1 Christensenellaceae bacterium | reverse complement strand
ACTTTGGTCGTTGCGACCATTTTATTATTTTGCGCAACGCTTAGTTTTAGTAATCGCAAATGCGTTTATAAAATTTTGCGGTAAGGTTTGGTAAATATGGCAAAAAAAGTAAAAAACAATATAAGAAATTTTTGTATAATAGCCCACATAGACCACGGAAAGTCTACCTTGGCGGATAGACTTATAGAAGTTACGGGGCAGGTTTCTAAAAGGGACATGCAAGAACAGATTCTTGACTCTATGGAATTAGAAAAAGAAAGGGGCATAACCATAAAGCTCGCTCCCGTAAAGATGTATTACGAAGCAAAAGACGGTCAAGAGTACGAGTTTAACTTAATAGACACGCCGGGACACGTAGACTTTACGTACGAAGTATCCAGATCTTTAGCTGCTTGCGAAGGAGCTATTTTAGTCGTAGACGCTTCTCAGGGTATAGAAGCTCAAACACTCGCTAACGTCTATCTTGCTCTCGATAACGATTTAGAGATAGTTCCGGTCATAAACAAAATAGACCTTCCTTCTGCAGATCCCGAGGCGGTCGCTAAAGAAATAGAAGACGTCATCGGTCTCGACGGTTCTTCCGCTCCAAAAATTTCGGCTAAAAACGGAATAAATATAGAAGAGGTTTTAGAAAAGGTCGTAGAACTCGTTCCGCCACCGCAAGGCGACGACGAAGCTCCTTTAGAAGCTTTGATATTCGACTCGTATTACGACAACTTTAAAGGAGTAATATGCTTCGTAAGAATAGTCAACGGAACGGTCAAGCCAGGCACAAAGATTAAGACCTTTATGTCTAAAAAGACTTTCGACGTAGTAGAAGTAGGGACGTTTAATCCCCATCTCGTACCAAAAGAAAGTCTTTCTTCGGGAGAAGTAGGATATATAACTGCATCTATAAAGAGCGTACAAGATACCGCCGTCGGCGATACGATAACCGACGTAAACAATCCTGCTCCCAATCCTCTCCCGGGATATAAAGAAGTTCTTCCGGTGGTTTTCAGTGGGGTATATCCTTTGGACGGATCTAAGTTTAACGACTTAAAAGAAGCTCTTTTAAAGCTTAAATTGAGCGACGCTGCTCTTACATTTGAACCGGATAATTCGGTTGCGTTGGGCTTTGGTTTTAGATGTGGCTTTTTAGGATTGCTCCATATGGAGATTATTCAAGAGAGAATAGAAAGAGAATTTGATCTCGATATTATAACTACTGCACCGAGCGTTTCTTACAAGGTATATAAGACGGGGGGAGAAGTTCTCACCGTAGACAATCCATCAAGACTTCCGGACGTTTCGGAAATAGATTATATGGAAGAGCCAATTATATCGGCTTCTATTTACAGTCCACCCGATTATCTCGGAGCAATAATGGATTTATGCAAAGAAAAACGTGGGGTTTTTCTCGATATGACGTATATCGATTCTAAGAGAGTTAAGCTTTCTTACGAAATCCCTTTAAACGAAATAATCTTCGACTTTTTCGACGGTTTAAAATCTAGAACGAGAGGATACGCTTCTTTCGATTACGAAGTAAAAGGATATCAAAGAAGCGAACTCGTAAAACTCGATATGCTCTTAAACGGAGATCCGTGCGATGCGCTTTCTATAATAGTTCATAAAGACAAAGCTTACGAAAGAGGCAGAGCGATTGCGGAAAAACTAAAAGAAGTAATTCCAAGACAAATGTTCGAAATCCCTATCCAAGCGGCAGTCGGCGGTAAGGTAATCGCAAGAGAAACGGTCAAAGCTTTAAGAAAGGACGTCTTAGCTAAATGTTACGGCGGGGATATAACAAGAAAGAAAAAGCTTTTAGAAAAGCAAAAAGAAGGAAAGAAAAAGATGCGTCAGTTAGGAACGGTAGAAATCCCGTCCGAGGCGTTTATGTCTATACTTAAAATAGATACGTAATTTTAATACGTATACTAAAAAAACGGTAAAATAACTCAAACGGAGAAGTTATGGCAGGTATATACGTTCATATTCCATTTTGTAAGGATAAGTGCGCTTATTGCGACTTTGCTTCTTATCCAAGAGAGATTGGTAAAGCAGAGGCGTACTTTGCGTGTCTTTACAAGGAGATAAAATACAGAGCGGAAACGTTAAAAGACGTGGAGTTCGATACCATATATTTTGGTGGCGGAACTCCGTCTTTCGTCGATCCCAAATATATACTTGGCGCAATGAATTTAATTGCAAAGAGTTTTAAAATTAAAAAAAATCCGGAGATAACTTTAGAAGTAAATCCGGGGACTATAGATGCTCAAAAGTTAGAAGTCTATAAAAAGGCCCGTATAAACAGGTTTTCGATAGGGCTTCAGTCTTGCGATGATCAGATGTTAAGAAGGCTTAATAGGGTGCATACGGCAGAGCAATATAAACAGGCTTGCGAGTTGTTAAAAGGTTACAATTTAAGTGCAGACGTCATGATAGGTTTAGAAGGACAAACACAAGAAGACGTCGTAAAAAGCATTGATTTTGCCGTAGAAGGCGGGGTAAGTCATATTTCGGTGTACGCATTACAGCCGGAAGAAGGCACGCCTATGTACGGAAGATACTTAAACGGAGATTTGCCGGACGCCGATACCGTTGCCGATATGTACGATACGGCGGTTAAGCATTTAAAGACTTTAGGTTTTGATCGGTACGAAGTTTCTAATTTTGCAAAAGACGGAAAGTTTTCTAAGCACAACTTAAATTATTGGAAGCGTGGTCAATATATAGGGTTTGGCGTTTCTGCTTCTTCTTTTATCGGAAACCGCAGATTTACCAACACCGAAAAAATCGACGAGTACGTGCATTGTCTTCTAAACGATAAATATGCGGAGATTTTTTCGGAAGAAATAGAAGGAGAAGAAAGAAAGTTCGAGTACGTTATGCTCGCTATGCGCACGGCGTTTGGTGTAAATTTGGCAGAATACAGCAAAGAATTCGGTTCGGATTTTATGCAGGATTTTAAGGACAAGTTGCCAAAAATTAAAAAGTATCTCGATGTTACCCCTTCTTGCGTAAAAATTAAGGACGAGTATTTGTTCGTTCAAAACAACATAATTATTTATTTGATGGATTGACGCATCAAATTTTTGTCAAAAAAGCGTAAAATTATTATAAAATATAGCAAAAAGTTATATAATTATCAAAAAACAGTAGAAAAATTATAAAAGTAATGGTATAATTATCCACGTGGTAATTGCCACGGAATACCAAACGGATTACGGAGGTAATACATGAAGAGAGTTGCAATATTGACCAGTGGTGGCGACGCTCCCGGCATGAACGCCGCAATAAGAGCGTGCGTCAGATACGGACTCTATAAGGATTTTGACGTCTACGGAATAGAGAGAGGCTATCAAGGTCTTATAGACAACAACATCAACAGAATGACTACGAGATCGGTTTCTGATACCGTACAACGTGGAGGAACGATTTTACGTACAGCAAGATGTTTAGAATTTCAAGAATTAGAAGGACAACAAAAAGCCGCAGACACACTTAAAGCGTACGGAATAGAAAATTTGATAGTCATAGGTGGGGACGGTTCTTTTAGGGGTGCTAAAGACTTAGCCGAAAATTGTGGAATTAAAGTCGTAGGTATTCCCGGAACGATAGATAACGATCTTGCTTATACCGATTATACTCTTGGCTTCGACACTTCGGTAAACACGGTAGTTAGCGCAATAAACAATTTAAGAGATACTATGACTTCTCATGACAGAGTAAGCTTATTAGAAGTTATGGGACGTCGTTGCGGAGATATAGCTTTGTATGCCGGTATCGCAGGTGGTGCGGAGTTTATTCTCGTACCGGAAGTAAATTACGATCTCGACGAGATATGTCAGACGATAAAGTTCAGCCAAAAGAAAGGCAAGACTTCTAACATGATTATTTTTGCAGAAGGTGCAGGTAACCGTGACGAAGTTTGCAAGTATATTGAACAAAAGACGGGAGTTTCTATAAAGACTACGACTTTAGGTCATATACAAAGAGGCGGAGCGCCTTCTATGGCGGACAGAGTTCTTGCAGCAAAGATGGCGGTAAGGGCTATAGATATTTTAGACGAAGGCAAAACCGTAAACAGACTTATCGGAATTAAAGAAAACAAGATAATAGACGTAGATATAAACGAAGGTTTAAGCCAAAAGAGAGTTTTTGACGAAAAGCTTTACAATATAGCGCATTACTTGTCTTTGTAAAAATAGCCGTAAAGTTTTGTTTTGGCAAAATTTTTAGCAAGCGTAGACGAAAGTTTTAACGCAAATAATAAAGTCATTATTAAAGTAAAAAATACAATTATAATAAATTTTAAGGAGAAACAAACATGAAAAATTTAAAAGGTGCTTGTATGTTTGCACAATCTGGCGGACCTACTTCCGTAATTAACGCATCTGCAGCAGGTGTATTTATCGAAGCTTTACAGCAAGAAAACATCACCGCAGTTTACGGTGCCGCTCACGGTATTAAGGGTGTTTTAGACGAACAGTTCTACGATATGTCCAAAGAGGACATGAAGGAACTCGAACTCTTAAAATACACTCCTTCTTCTGCTTTAGGTTCTATTAGATACAAACTTAAAGATGCGGAAGTAGACGATACCGATTACAAGAGAATCGTAGAAGTATTTAAAAAATATAACGTACGTTACTTCTTCTATAACGGTGGTAACGATTCTATGGATACTTGCAATAAGATTTCTAAGTATATGCAAAAATCCGGTTGGGATTGTAACGTAATAGGCGTTCCTAAGACTATAGATAACGACCTTTACGGAACCGATCACTGTCCAGGATACGCTTCTGCAGCTAAATATATAGCTACTACCATTATGGAAGTAAACCTCGACGCAAAAGTTTACAACACTCCTATGGTATGTATTATCGAAGCAATGGGCAGAAACGCAGGTTGGCTTACCGCTGCTGCAGCTCTTGCAGGATATAAAGGACTTGGCGCAGACCTTATTTACCTTCCAGAAGTAGCTTTCGATATCGACAAGTTTGTCGAAGACGTAAAGAACGTATGTGCTAAAAACGGCAATAAGTGTATTGCAGTAGTATCAGAAGGTATCCACGACAAAGACGGCAAACTCATTTGCGAACTCATCGCATCTTCTACCGTTGCAAGAGATAGCTTTGGTCACGCTCAACTCGGTGGCGTAGCAACTACTTTAGCTAACCTCGTTAAAGAAAAGACCGGCTTTAAGACTAGAGGAATAGAACTCAGCCTTATGCAAAGATGTGGTGCACACCTTGCTTCTAAAGTAGACGTAGAAGAAACTTTTGCTGCAGGTAGAGAAGCCGTTAAGGCTGCCGTTGCAGGCGAAACCGACAAGATGGTTATTTACGAAAGAGCAGAAGGCGAAGAATACAAGTGCAACTATAAGCTTATGCCTTTAGAACTCGCTGCAAATACCGAAAAGACCGTTCCACTCGAATGGATAATAAACGACGGAACTTACGTTTCTGAAGAATACGTTAAGTACGCTCTTCCTCTTATCCAAGGAGATGCAAAAGCTCCACTCGAAGACGGACTTCCAAGATTTGCTAAGCTTAAAAAAGTTTTCGTTAAATAATAACGCATAAACCTTTTAAAATCAATTAAAACAAAAGCATACCGTAATTTGCGTTTGCAAAAGGCGGGATGCTTTATTTTTTTGTCTTATAAAAATTAACTGTGATTTTTAAAGCAAATTCAAAAATTTAGATAAAATTAAATTAAACGTAGCGGATTTGAGTTTGGTGTTTTATTAAAGTTGACTAAAGTTTTAAAGAAGTTTAAATTTGGGAAAACGACACCTTCGCGAATTTGTGTAAAATTTTAGACGTTTCGCCGTCGTATATATTGTGCTTCGAAGATTGACGTAAGTTATACAAAAAAGAAGATAAAGTTTAAAAAAAGTTATAAGACGAATAAAATTTGTCGCAAAGGTTGTGATAATAAATTGTTTTTTAGGTAAACGCATTAAAATGTTAAAAAAAAAGGATTTTTTGTTTATTTTACAAACCTTGTAAATTTGCAAAACTATTGACACGGGGCGTTAAAGGATTTATACTTATTACGTAACGTACTTGTTTAAGTAAGACGTATTACATAAAACAATTATTTATAAAGGATTTTTATTATGTTAGATAAGCATCTTATAGTTAAAACTTATCCCGTGGCAAACGAAGAAAACATCGTCAAATGGAAGGATTATCGCATTACAGTTTTGGAAGATAGACTTTTCCGTATAGAAAAAAACGACGAGAAAAAATTTAGAGATTGTGCGACTCAATCGGTTTGGTTTAGAAACGCTCCTAAGCAAAATTTTACCATAGAAGAAACTTCTAAGAGTTTAAAAATAGAAACTTCTAAGGTAACTCTTGTCCTAAAAGAAGACAGAGAGGATTGCTACGTTATAATCGACGGCAAAAAGCTCGAGATAACCAACGACGGAAACTTAAAAGGCACGTATAGGACCTTGGACGAGTGTAACGGTGGTGTTTTGGTGACGAGAGAAAAAAGCACTCCTATAAGTTTAGGAACAGGCGTTTGTTCCGAAACGGGTGTTGCCGTATACGACGACGCTAAGTCTTTATCTCTTGCAGAAAACGGAGAAATCGTTGCAGAAAGGGGTTTGGGTACGGACGAATACGTCTTTGCTTTTGGAGACGATTATCGTTCTGCAGTAAAGGCTTTGTTTAAAATTTCCGGCAACGTACCTATGATTCCGAGATACGCTTTAGGAAACTGGTGGAGTAGATATCACGAATACACGGATAAAGAATATTTGACTATTTTAACTAAATTCGAAGACAGAAACGTTCCTTTGACCGTAGCAACGATTGATATGGACTGGCATTATTCTATTCTTCTCGACGAACAAAAAAAGATTACCGAACTCGGCAAAAACACAGAGTATTACGGCGGTAACGACGGTTGGACGGGATATAGCTGGAATAAAGAACTTTTCCCCGACTATAAAGACTTTTTAAACAAAATTAAAGAAAGAAA
>JAZNFL010000225.1:0-4560 GCA_045589135.1 Christensenellaceae bacterium | reverse complement strand
CTCTGTTCTTACAAAAGCGTTTTCCATCATTTTTCTTTTTTTACTTAATACGTATTATCTATTGCTATCGTATAAAGAGTTTTTTACCATTTCGATAAAGTATTTATGAACGGTCAAATCTTCGTTTAGTTCCGGATGGAAAGCCGTTACCAAAAGATTATTTTGCCGTGCAGAAACTATTTTATCGTCGACGACGGATAAGACTTTGACGTCGCCGTTTGCCTTTGATATGTACGGCGCTCTTATAAACGTCATCGGTATAAGTTTGCCGTCGAAAAGGTCTTGCGTATAAAAACTGCCGAGTTGTCTGCCGTATGCGTTGCGAACAACCGAAACGTCCATGGCTTCTAAACCACGTCTTTGATCGTTGTCTACGTCTTTTGCAAGAACTATAAGCCCTGCACACGTGCCGAAAACCGGCAAACCGCAATTTATCTTTTCTTTTATAACGTCTAAAATAGAGAGTTCTTTTAAAAGCTTAATAATTACCGTACTCTCTCCGCCCGGGATAATAAGTCCGTCATAATTTTCTTCTGCGTCTTTTTTGGAGCGAATCTCCATACTCTCTACGCCGAGTTTACCAAGCATTTGTCTGTGTTCTCTAAACGCACCTTGCAATGCGAGAACGGCTATCTTCATTACTTTCCTCTCTCTGCCATTAAGAGGCTTATTTCTTGTTCGTTTATACCAACCATTGCCTCGCCTAAGTCTTCCGAAAGTTCGGCTATGAGCTTTGCGTCGTTATAATTTGCGACAGCCTTAACTATTGCTTCGGCACGCTTTTTAGGGTTGCCAGACTTAAAGATACCCGATCCTACGAATACCCCTTCTGCTCCAAGTTGCATCATTAAAGAAGCGTCTGCAGGAGTTGCAACACCACCTGCTGCAAAGTTTACAACGGGGAGTTTTTTGTTTTCTTTGACGAAAAGAACGAGTTCGTACGGGACTCTTAACTCTTTAGCTACGTCGAAAAGTTCGTCTTCTTGCATGGAAGAAATTCTTCTTATCTCCGATTGCATAAGGCGCATATGTCTTACTGCTTGCACGATATCGCCCGTACCCGGCTCTCCCTTGGTACGTATCATAGAAGCGCCTTCGTTAATTCTTCTTAAAGCTTCGCCAAGGTCTTTTGCTCCGCATACGAAAGGAACGCTAAACTTGGTTTTGTCTATATGATACTTGTCGTCCGCAGGGGATAATACTTCGCTCTCGTCTATGTAATCTATATCTATTGCCTGTAAAATTTGCGCTTCGGCAAAATGACCTATACGGCACTTAGCCATTACCGGAATAGAAACTGCTTGTTGAATACCTTTGATCATCTTTGGATCGCTCATTCTGGAAACTCCGCCTGCAGCTCTTATGTCTGCGGGGATTCTTTCTAAAGCCATGACGGCACAAGCTCCTGCTTCTTCTGCGATTTTTGCTTGTTCGGGCGTGGTTACGTCCATTATTACTCCGCCTTTAAGCATTTCTGCTAAGCTTTTATTAAGGGTGTATCTGTCGTTGATTTTTTGCATATTATAACTCCTTAAAAGAAAAATCTATAACAATTATTTGCGCATCAAAACATTACTTAAAAGATTTTACGTATTATTTGCATAGTCTTACGGTCAAAACTTTTAATGTTTTTTACTTTTTAAATTTAAATCTCGACCACGTGCATAGTTTTAGTTTGACATATACGCCAAAACCGCACGTAGATAGCTTACGACACGCACTAATAATAATACAAAAACAAGGTGTTTTTGTCAAGTATTAAGTATTAATATTAAAATATATATATATTTGTTTTTAACAACTACTTTTTTATTATAATTATAGCAAGCTGTTTTACACAAAACTTTTGTACGTTTTACCATTTATATTTCGCTTAACTGTTTTTAAGTTTTTCGTATCCGTTTAAACGTGTTTTAATTATCTTTGACTTTGGCTATTTTGACTTTATCGCACTGCAAATTATAAGCCCCTTTGCAAATCCTTGCGGACCACATAGGAGCTTTAACGTTTTATTAAATTTTGTTTTAGTAGTTGCTTGGCAATAGCGCCGTTCTTTTTTATGATTAAACTTTTATTATATTTTTACTTGTGTAAAATTTTAAAACCCATATTAAATATTGCAAATAAAATTAAACATTTGCCTTACGCCTTAGCGTTAATCGCCGATTAGTCTATATATGCGTTTAAGCAAAAACTTGACGCAAAAAGAAAAATAATAGACTTTTACATAATACGGTTTTTGTAAAACGGAAAAATTTATTCTTCTCCTTCTTCGTTTGGACACTCGTGTTTTTCTTCTTTTTTACAAGAAGTTTTAGGTTTTAACCTTACCAAAATAGTATCGTCGCCAACTTTTTCTATACAGCAGACGTTTACGATATAAGATTCTCCGGAAAAAATTTTAATTTTGTCAGAAACAATAATTGCGCTTACGTCAAATTGAGGAACGTTTATCACCACGTCGGTAATTTTGCCTAGATTTTTACCGTCTTCGACGTTTACGACGTTCTTTTTCTTTAATTCGCTTAAATTGTATTCCATTGTTTTATCTCCGTAAACATTATATGTCGAGTCTTATAAAAATATGGCACGATGACAAATATTTTACGTTACGATATTAAAATATTTGTATTTTTGTCAGCTTTTATTGGCTACGTCTTAAAATTTTTTTACTTTTTGCCTATTTTTCGTATATTTAATAAAACAATTTTGTTGCGTTTATTTTTAAGAAATACTGTTTTTTACGTTTTTTAAGGCGTTTTTTTCTAACCTTGAAATCTGTGCTTGCGAAAGTCCTATCTCTTGCGAAATCTCCGTTTGAGTTTTACCCTCGTAATAACGCATATATAAAATATTTTTTTCTCTTTCTTCTAATTTTTCCATAGCGCTTTTTAAAGCGACATTTTCCGTCCAAAGCTCGTCGTTGTTGTTTTCGTCGCTGATTTGATCCATAATTAAAAGTTCGTCCCCCGATTTTGTATACACCGGATTATATAGCGATACCGGATCGGAAATTGCGTCTAGTGCATAAACAACTTCTTTTTCTGCAATGTGCAATCTCTTTGCTACTTCTCTTATGGTAGAAACTTCGTCTTCGGCTTCTATTTCTTCTCTCGTCTTTAAAACTTTATACGCCGTATCTCTTATGCTTCTGCTAACCCTTAGGCTGTTTGCGCATCTTATTACTCTTTTTACTTCGCCTAAAATCATAGGAACTCCGTAAGTCGAAAACTTGACGCCAATGTTTAAATTAAAATTGTCTATGGCTTTTATAAGTCCTATACACCCTGCTTGAAATAAATCGTCAACTGAAACCTTACCCGAAGAAGAATACTTTTTTATTATAGAAAGAACAAGTCTTACGTTCCCCATAATAAACTTATCTCTTGCTATTTGATCTCCTTCTTTTATTTTCTTTAATAAAGCTTCGCTTTCTTCGTCAGAAAACCGTGGAAGTAACGACGTGTCTACTCCGCATATTTCTACTTTGCTTTGCGCCATAATAATAAACCTCCTTATTATGTACGCTAAGCCAAATTAAACACTAAAAACTACCGGAAGGTTTTACGAATAATTAAATTAAGTCTTAATATTATGTTCGTTTTTATATTAATTATACCATTATTTTTTTGCCAAATTAATCCTTTTTGCATAATACGTGTTTTGTAAAAAAGTTTTTTGCAGTCAACTAAATTACGTTATTATAGGCAACAAAACAACCAAGCAATACGGCATTACCTCTACTCGAACCTATCGAACTCTCTCTTTAATCGCTTAAAAATTTTCTTTTCTAATCTCGATATGTACGACTGAGAAATTCCAAGAGTATCCGCCACTTCTTTTTGAGTCATCTCGTCTTTACCACCTAAACCAAAACGCATACCCATAATTTTTTGCTCTCTTAAAGAAAGTTTAGACAAGGCTTCTTTTAAAAGTTCTTTTTCTACGGATACTTCTATATTTTTATACACGACGTCTACGTCCGTACCGAGTATATCCGACAAAAGAAGTTCGTTGCCTTCGTAATCGACGTTTAAAGGCTCGTCAAAAGAAACGTCGCCTTTGTTTTTTGCAATACGTCTTAAATGCATAAGTATCTCGTTTTCTATACATCTCGAAGCATACGTCGCAAGTTTTATGTTTTTGTCCGCCTTAAAGGTATTGACTGCCTTTATAAGCCCGATAGTGCCGACAGAAATTAAATCATCGACGTCCACGCCCGTGTTGTCAAAACGCCTTGCTATGTATACGACCAACCTTAAATTATGTTCTATTAATTGATCCTTGACTTCTTTTATTCCAAGTGCCAATTGTTCGATTTTGGCACTCTCTTCTTCTTCGCTTAAAGGAAGTGGCAATGCGTCGCTGCCACCGACGTAATATAAGTGTCCTTGCGTCTTTTTAAATTTGCGAAAAAACTTTTTTACCGCCAAGATAAATTTTTTAAACATATACTTTCTCCTTACAACGAAAATTTTTTTACGCTTACTATTTTTATCAACCGTTATAAAAAATTTGCAACTTTTATCTTTAGCGTTTATATGTAATTACGGTTATTTC
>JAZNFL010000224.1:0-10605 GCA_045589135.1 Christensenellaceae bacterium | reverse complement strand
CCTTGGGACTGTACTACTTTCTGGTCAGATTTACAATTCAATTGGGATATTTGTCCTGTAGTAGTTGGTACTGCACAAAACGCTGTTTCTACCGCTTGGATCGGTTCTATGGCATATTCTGTTTCTGCTAACTCTAAGAATAAAGAAGCAGCAGTTAAGCTCGCTAAGTATCTTGCTATGGACGAAGATTCTCAAAGAACTCAATACCAAATCGGTCAAGCTATACCTAACATTAAAGTAATGGCTTTAAACGAATTCTCTAACGATACTCTTGGTCTTTTAGCAAATAAAAACGGCGCAGATCATAGATCTGTTTGGGTAGACACCGTTGACGGATACGGACAAACCAAGACTGACGCTGACGGAAACGAATACACTGATAAAGTTTCCGGTAAAGCAAGAGCAACTTACTTTACTTACGGTAGCGATTGGCTCGACGGATTTATGGAATATCTCAACAACCAAGGTTTCTGGGATGGAAGAAAGACCGCAGAAGAAGTTTGTAACGGTTACAAGAACACCATGCAAGCTTATCTCGACGGATATCAAGACGATTTAGATTCTATCTAATAACTTAATCTTTATATAATATGATATAATAGCCATCGGCGAGAGATTTTAATTGGTAAAATTTCTCGCCGTGGTAGATATTTTTGACGAAAAGCGTAACGTTTGTTGCGTTTTCGGTTTGTATAAAAACAAACGTAAGTGGGGTTTTGTATGACTAACGAAAACAACAAGAGCGTTATAAAAGAACAAAACGGCACCACAATAAACGAAGAAATTGTCACTATTAAGGAAGATATAGCTATCGACCAACCAAATGCCAATATCAACGCTTTAAAGTGGAAGCCACAAAAATCAACGCTCGATAAAAAAGAAAATATAGTCGCTTTATTGTTTATAACCATTCCTATTATAGGTTTCTGTGTTTTTACGATTTTATCTATGATTCTCGCTGTTTTATACAGCTTTATGAACATAAACCCGATAAGAGACGTAGAGCCTTTATGGGAGATTATACAAAAAAGATGGCTTAAAAAGACAGACCGTAACCCTTGGGGTATGTTTGGAAACTATCACGATTTGTTTACACATGCGTTATACAAAGAGGACTTTAAAGTTTCTATAACAAACACCCTCGTGCTTATGCTTGGTATACCTACTTCTATGCTTATGGGACTTTTACTTGCAGTTCTTTTAAGCCAAAAGGGTATAAAGGGAAACAAGGTAATGCGTATGCTTTATTATTTGCCTGCCGTATCCTCTGCAGTTGCAATGAACCTCTTATGGAGATACGTTTTCAATAACGAATTTGGTCTTGTAGGAGCATTGCCGGGGCTAAGGAATATAAATTGGCTTGCGGATAAAGGGCCTATAAAAGCCGCAATTATAATTAAAAATACTTGGGGCGGTATGGGTGGAAATATGCTCTTATACCTTGCGGGTATTTTGTCTATAAGTAAAGATTATTACGAAGCTGCAGATATAGACGGAGCGTCTGCATTTAGGCAATTTATGGCTATAACGCTTCCTATGCTCACTCCTATTACTTTCTATATGCTTATAATGGGCGTAATAGGTGGACTTCAGTCTTATGCCGATGCAGAAATATTCGCTGCGGGTAACGCCGGAGCTAAGACGATAGTTTACTTTATTTGGAATCGTGGTATAAACGGCAATAAGGTCGGCTTGGCAAGTTCTGCATCAATATTACTGGCTATCGTAATAATGATAGTTACCGTAATTCAATTCAGGTTCTCTAATTCCTGGGTTTACGAAGATTAAGGGGAGGGATAATTATGTCAGAAGAAATTAAAAACGAATTAGATCCTACCACTTTACAAGAAACGGTAACCGAACCAGCTCATAAAAACAACAAAATAGAGATTTCTACTTCTCAACTCGTCGCAAGAATTATTATTTACACCGTTCTTATTACAGGGTGTTTAATAATGATATTTCCGTATTTTTACATGCTTATGTCAAGCTTAAAGACGAGTGCAGAAGCGGCAAACTCTTTAAAGATAACTTTATTCCCCAAAAAATTTCAATGGGTAAACTATAAAGAAGTTTGGGGACAAATCAATCTTTTTAGATCAACTCTCAATACTTTGCTTATCGAAGTAACGGTAATACCTATTGGTACTTTCGTTGCGGCTCTTGCGGCTTTCTCTTTTGCTAAACTCAAGTTAAAGCACAAGACCTTCTGGCTCTTATTCCTTATGAGCGGTATGATGGTCCCTTACGCAGCGTTACTTTTACCTCAATACAGAACGTTTACGACTATTCTTGGTTGGACGGAAGAAAAGTCTCTTTTACCTCTTATTATTCCGGGATTCTTCGGTAATACGAGTATGATGTTCTTCTTTATTCAATACATGAAGGGTATACCTACGGCACTTTTCGAATCCGCTAAAATAGACGGTTCGGGTTACTTCCGTATGTTCTTCTCTATAATGTTACCGTTAATCGGTGCGGCACTTGCGGCTCAGATAGTATTCTGGTTCGTTGGTATTTGGAACGACTTCTTCGCTCCTTCTATTTACCTTAAAACAAAGTCCGTACGTACTTTACAAGTATCTTTAAAGATGCTTACCAACCAAAACGGTCAAAACACAAACCTCGTTATGGCGGGCTCCGTCCTTTCGAGTATTCCTCTTATCGTTATATACGTATGTTTCCAAAACTTCTTTATCGAATCTATGGCAATTACGGGTATAAAAGGATAAAAATTAAAAATTTTCGTATAATTTAAGACTAAGGTGCAATTTTGCACCTTAGTTAAAAAAAATAAACAAGGAGAAAATGCATGAAAAAAAGGATTTTGATTTTATCGTTATCCGCCTTGCTTACGGTTTGTCTTGCTGTAGGAACAGTTTTTGCTCTTAACTTTAAAGATTATTCCGTTAAAAAGACGCAAGGTAATCAGCAGTTCGAATACGACGGAAACTTCACCGCTCCAGAACTTTTAGTTGACGGTGTTGGCGACGACGAAATTTGGACGAATTTAGATTGGCTTTACACGGGGGTAAAGAGCACAGATCCTGCTGTTCAATATCCTGCAGAAGCTAAGATTAAGATGTATCTTGGACAAACCTCTCTTTACGTTTACTTCGAAGTAACCGATTACACTTTAATGGCAGTTGCAGAAAACAACCAAACCGACAAGGTTTGTGACGGCGACTCCGTAGAGTTTTATCTTTGTACTCACGTAGACGCAAGCAATCGTCCTCAAAAAGACGACTATCAAATCAATATCGACATTAACGGTTTTTCCAGAATAATGCAAGGTACGGGTTCTGCTTGGGGTAACATCAGCACGCTTCTCGTCGACTACGAAATAAGCTTAATCGGCGGAGAAACTATCGACGATATCACCGGATACGGCGTAGAACTTATGTTCCCATATTCTCAATCCGGTATGGTTAAGGGCGACGATATAGCTTTTGCTTTTGGTCTCGTAGATAAATACGATTCAGCTATTACAAATAAAACTTGGACCGGTATCGGCGTAGATCCTCAAATTCCTTCCGGCTATAAGGTATTATCCGGAAAAGACGGTCAAATCTACGATATGGGACAACAACCTATGGATGCTGTTAGTCTTACCGGTAAGGTTACCGATAAATCAGGTGCTCCATTAGAAGGCGTTAAGGTAGAAATGCTCGGTGGTAGTTACGTTATGACCGACGCAAACGGCTTATACGTTATCCCAGAAGTTACTCCTGCTAACGTAAATCTTTCCTTCTCGTTAGATGGTTACGTAAGCAATATCGTAGGTATCGATAAAAATAGAATGATTCAAGCAACGGGTGGCAAGGTTGTTACCGACGTAACGCTCGAATTATTAGAAGGCGATCCATTTACTAATCTCGTTGGTAAGGTAACAACTGCCGGTGTTCCTTATGCAAACGCACAAGTAAAAGTTGTCGTTGATGGAGAAACTTATACTGCAACTACCGACGAAAACGGTTACTATGCTTTAAATGCCGTTCCTTACGATAGCTATTACTTTGTAAGTGTAAAGGGCGGAAATTATACCGAAAAAACCGTTACCGTTGACATTGTCAACGCAAACAAGAACACAGAAGTAGAAACCGTAGATATTATGGACTATAACAACACTATACTTGGTTCTACCTTTGGTGGTGCAAACGGTACAGCAAAATTTATTCCTTACTTCGAAAGACTCGAAACCGGCTACGTATTCCACTTCGAAACCGCTTATAACTGGGTTTCTGACGGCGCTCGTATCGAACTTTTCATCGATGCAGGTACGACTTCTTTAACTACTCAAGCAGAAAGAGATGCGTCTAACGAAGTATTTATTTGTTATCTCTATGCAAGCGGAAAGTATGATATCTTCGTAAGATCAAGCAATAACCTCGATACCGAAGGAACTATCTACACCGTTGGCAAGACTGCAAACAACATGATAACCGCAACTATTTATATCCCATATACTTACCTCAATAAGACCGCACAAGACGTTATAGGTATCTGTCTTGGTTCTTACGGCGGAGGTTGGGACGGTTGGGGTGTAGATCAGTTTAAAGGATTTAACGGAATAGGCTTCGTTGCTCCTGAAATCCCTGCTGACTATATCAGAATTAACACTGACAACACTTATTTCGAAAACGATCTTAATGCTGTTCCTACTCCGGAAGTAAACAACGACGCTGCACAATTGACTTACGGAACTGTAAATCTTGACGAATATGCAACGTTTGGTGCTTCTTTCTTCGGTGGATTAAATTCTTCTTTGAGATTTACTCCTTACGCTGATAGAAACGGCAACAACCTTCTTATGGTTTTCGTAACGTCTATATCTGCTGCAGAAGTAGAAAATTTAGCTTCTTCCTCATACGGAATAGAAATGTTCTTAGACGTTGGAGACAACAAGAGAACCAATCAAGATAGCGACGTATATCGTTTTGATATTTCTCTTGCAAAAGGAACCGTTACTTGCTATCAATTTAACGGTGGAATTGCTTCTAAGACTGATATCGCTAAAAACTCTATGCTCGGTTTAACGTATGACAGAGACTCCGGTTTATTGTACGTAACTTTAAACATTGACCTTACTTTAGTAAACAGTGGAGCAAACGAGGTAGTAGGTATTTCTTTAGGTTCGCTCGGTAGTCCTTGGGACGGTTGGACGTACGAACAATACTTTGGTAGCAACAATTCTGGTTTCGTAGCACCGGAAATCCCTGCAGACTATATAAGAATAGGCAAGGTAACCGATGACAACGCTGTTCCTACCATTTATTGGGCTTCTTCCAATACTGCACAAGCAGGATCTTGATAGAGGAGGTAATAAACTATGAATAAAAAATTAAAATCTTCAATTTTAGCTTTAGGACTTGCTTGTTCGGTCGTTATGACCGGATGCGGTGTAAAACCAGGTCCCGGAGGAGATTACGTTTATACTCCTAATGGAGAAGGAACGATTCAACAAAATTACGAATTAAACTATTACGATAACAAAGAATATAATGAATTCTATAAAGAAGGAAATTCTTTAATCGAAGGACAATGGGAAGGCTACGGAATGGGTGACCCATTCGTAATGAGATGGAACGGAATGTACTATTTGTACGTTTCTACCGAAAACACTTCTTATGGTGTAAGAGCATGGAAGTCTAAAGACCTTGTAAATTGGACGCAATGCCAAGGAGAAGGCTTAGACCTTGGATACGTTTGTCAAGATCAAAACTTTGGACTTGCTGCGTACGCTCCGGAAGTAACTTATTTTGACGGTTACTTCTATATGTACAGTGCTCCTGGCGGAAACGGACACAGAGTATTGAGATCCGAAAGCCCAGAAGGTCCTTTCGTTATGATTAAAGAAGATAACTACGGTCTTGCAATCGACGGATCCGTATTTATCGACGACAACGAAGACATGTACTTTATGTATGCAAGTGGAAGTGGTGTAAGCCTCGTTCAACTTGAATCTTTAGATACTCTTTATACCGATAAGGCTTATAAGAAGATTCAAAACGCTCAAATCGGTGGTTGGACGGAAGGCCCCGGAATGTTTAAGCGTGACGGTATTTATTATCTTACTTATACCGGAACTAACGTTATTTCTGACGGTTACAAAGTATGTTATTCTATTTCTGACGAAGGTCCATCCGATAACAGATCGTTTACTTTCGGCGACAATATGATGCTTCTTTTGGATACCGAAATCGATTACGAAGCAAATAACGTAAGTAAGGGTACGGGACACTCTTCTACCGTTATGGGACCTGATATGGATAGTTATTATATCGCATATCACACTCTTAACTCCGTTGGTGGACCTAATAGATCTTACGCACTCGACAGACTTTTATTTAACGGTGCTCAAGTTTCTACCGTTCCTACCGACGTAGGAGCAGTTGCACCTCAAATGCCTGCCATTTACGCTACCGATAAAGCTTCTGCTATTCAAAACAACGTTCTTGCAGAAAACGGAAACAAACTTCTTTCCGTTGCTAATACTGCAAACATGTTTACTGCAGAATTCAACTTTACCGGCGACGATACAAATCTTATAGTTTCTTATCAAAACGACGACAACTACGTTTACGTCAACGTAGATATGGCCGGACACGCAATAACCCTCAATAAGGTTACTAACGGAACTAATGCTCAAATTGCAGAAGGAACGCTTGTAAACGATTTCAACGCAAACGCTGTTCATACCGTAAGAGTTGCTTACGCTAACGGTGTAATGGACGTTTACTTTGATAACCTTTGTAAGATTGACAATGCAGCAATCAATGCGACCGCAGGTAAGATCGGTTATAGTGGAGCACAAGAAGTTTATTGTACGGCTTGTTCTAACGTAGCAATGGGCGAATCTGATAAGATAGAAGTTAAGCAAGCAGAAGCAAACATCGGTGCTGCAACTTATACTACTTCTACTTCTTCTTTATCTGCTAATTCTAAGGTAGAAACTTTAGATTTAGAAAGAGTAGGTTCTTATACCAATTATGCTCTTGCTAAACAAATGAATCTTGCTAAAAACGACAATGCAACTTATTCTGTTAAGGTTGCTAAAGAAGGATTCTACGGATTAGTTATGACCTATCCTAAGTCTATGGGCGGAACTAAATTCGGTGTAAGAATCAACCAAGGTGACGTTCTTCAGGTTAATCTCCCTGTTGTAAATGCAGACGACGATTTTGTAACGGCAATGGTTACGGAATTCCCGATTAACAAGGTTGTAAACGACGTATCTTTCTATTCTTTAACAGGACTTAAATACGTTTCGTTTAGATTAGAACAAACTTCTCAATATATACCAAATTATTCTAACAGTCTTGAAACTTACGTAACCAGAGGTGCTAATTATATCACCAACTGGAAGATCGCAGTCGATAGCGAAGACGAGCTTGCTCACTTTGTAAAAGCAAATACGAGAAGCCTTGCTTACTTTGGTGACGATTGCTTTACCGACGTTTCTATAGAAGTTAAGATGCAATTTGCTTCTCAATCGAGTTCGCAATCTGCAGGTTTAATTTTAAGAGCAGAAAACTACGCAGCATCTCCAAGTGACGACTATTCGAGTATCCAAGGATATTACGTATACGTTAAGTGTGACGATAACAGTAGCGTTGGTATTGACAAGCTCAATTATCACGATTCTGATAAAAATATCGCAGTAGCAAGCCAAGTTGACGTTGCAATTGACGAATATTTTACTCTTAAAGTTGTAATTAAAGGTAATACGATTTCCATTTTCGTTGACGGAGCATGGGTATGCGAATTTACTGATGCAAACGCATTTACTTCCGGTAAAATTGGACTTTATACCAATGGTGCATCGGTATTCTATAAGGATATCACTATTAAAGGTGCATAATTAAGATTTAAAGAGTCCGCTAAATTAGCGGACTCTTTCTTAAATAGGCATAATAATGTAATGTTAATAACAATTGTGTTATAATCATAAGGATTACTATGAAAAAATTTTTAACAATATTTCTTGCATTAAGTATGTTAATAATGCCGTTTGGGTGTGGAAAACCCCAAAAACCTAAAACGGAGGAATACGATATGACTAAAAGACAAGCGTTAAATGCAAACGAACAACCATATACTTTTAAAGTCGGTAAGACTTACAAAAATTATTTTGAGCTTAAAATCGATGGTAAAATAACAGAAGTTGGCGATCCGTTCGTAATGAGATGGAACGGAACGTATTATTGTTATCCTTCTGCAAGGCGTTTAGGGGTTATTTGTTTTACTTCTAAAAACCTTGTCGATTGGGAATACGCAGGTGTCGTAGCCGAGTATGACGAATTTACCAATAACGGTTACGCTCCGGAAGTCGTTTATTACAACGGATATTTTTACATGTGCGAATCCCAAGATGGAAAAGGTCATTATCTCTTTAGAAGCGAAAGTCCTTTAGGTCCTTTTAAGAGAATAAGCGGAAACATCGCAAAAGGTATAGATGGTTCGTTCTTTATAGATAACGACGGACAGTTGTATTTTATGCATACTTCTACCACTACCGGTCTTAGCTATGCAAAGGTAAACGATTTAGAAGAGCAGATCGATCAAGACGGCAATTTTAAAGAAAATTACGGCGACGCAATGCAGCTTTCTAAGACGATCAACAGTGCAACTTCTAGCATGAACGGTTGGACGGAAGGTCCAAACGTTTTCATGAGAGGCGATTATTATTATTTGACTTATACCGGTAACCACGTTTCCAGTATAGGTTATAGAGTTGCGTATTCTTATCTCAAGTGCGAAGATGACGAATATAAGATCAATTATAATAAATTCGAATCTTTAGAAGATCAAAATATAACCTTAATAAGCACGGATTCTACCGCAAAATCTCCGGGACACAGCAGTGACTTCGTCGGACCAAATTTGGACAGCGTATATACAGCTTATCACACGCACGGTCCTACGAGAGTGTTTAATCTTGCTCAATACTTTACAAACGGAGCAATAGTTCAAGCAAACGGTTATCCCGATTACGAAGTAGACGGACCAAAAGAAGCAGATTTTGCTACGGAAAATTCTTCTGGATTGGAAACCGTTGACACAAGATTTAGACTTTCTCCAAAGGCGACCGAAGATCTCTATACTGCAGAATTTAACTTTAAAGTCAGACCTGATAATAACGCCGCTATAATGCTTGGATATAAGGATGCTTTAAATTACACTAAAATCCAAATCGAAGGTGCAAACATCTCCGCAATTAAGGTTGCCGATGGTAAAGAAAAAATTCTTGGAACAAGCGTTATTCCTAACAAAAACTGTAACTTACAAGCTCTTTGCGTGTTAAGAGTAGAAAACGGTTATAATAAGTGTTACGTTACCTTTAACGGAATGAGACTTATTACTTTAAATACTTCTCTCGACGCAGGTAGAGTCGGTTACGACGATTCCGTTACGGAAAATAATATTTTCTATACGTCTTACGCAAACGACAGTTTTGGTACGAGCGATTTCGAAGCAGTTAAAAACCCTCCAACCTCTTTCCCTGCATATACTTACCTTAAAGGAGAAAACAAAGGTTTTTATATTAAAAACGCAAAAGTAAAGGCTAACGGAGTTCGTCAAGGCGAAAAAGAAAACACCGTTCAAAACGATCTTTATACTTCCGTTGTTTTAGACACTAAAGAAGATTACGTAAAATACGCAATCAACGCAAAGACGACGGGACAATACAATTTATTGGCTTACGTTCATAAGAGAAGTATCGGCAGTATTGCAGAAGCGGTAATAGACGGTCAAGATATTTACAAATTAGAAGTTCCGTCCGTTACGTTAGAAAAAACCGAAGATGATTACGTTTTGTTAAACCTCGGTAAAATTAATCTTACCGCAGGTCGTCATACCCTTAAAATCAGACTTTTTAGCGGGGTTTTAGACGTTGTAAGCTTTAAACTCGAAGACAAGGCGGATTCCTTTAAAAACGGAGAAATAACCGACGATTTAACGGCAAACAACGATTTATTCTTCCTTCCTTTAGGAAAAAATTTATTCTCGTTTGACCAAGGTTTAGTTACTTCTTCTACGTCGAGCTATGCAGATAAAGTCATGATTTTATCGGGTAATAAAGGCGTTTCTGATTACGAAGTTTCCGTAGATATAGAATTCTTATCGGATACCGGCAAGGGTGGTTTAGTTGTAAGATGTAAAAACTATTCTTACCACGTACACCAAACCCCATATCCTTTCCAAGGTTACTACGTACAGTTCGTTCCTACGGGAGGAATTTCCGTAAATAAATACAATTACAGCAAAGAATTGTATTTCTCCGGTTTTGCTCATGACGAAGAAGGTCAATCCGTTATGTCCAAGGGCGAAAAGTTTAATGTCAAGGTAATTGCAAAGGGCAACAGTATTTCGTTATACGTAAACGAAACTTTCGTTTGTACGATAAACGACAATTACGCTTTCTATGACGGATACTGGGGATTCTTCTCAGAAGCAACTTCTTTAAGATTCTCTAATCTTAAATACAAAGAATTATAATAAATATTTATTATGATAAAAGTCGTCGGCATTTGTCAACGACTTTTAATGTGAAATATAAGTTAAATTTATTTAAATTATCAAAAAACCATTGACAAAACTTTA
>JAZNFL010000223.1:0-10783 GCA_045589135.1 Christensenellaceae bacterium | reverse complement strand
TAAAAATATACAAAAATTAAAATTATTACTAAGTTTGTTAATTAAAATTTGAAAGTCAATTCTACGTCTTGTTGATAATCTCCAAAACATCTTCCAAAGATATTAAATCCTCCCGGATGTTCTGCGGTAGAATCGTTTCCTAAAGAAATATCAATTTTTCTACATTTTGATAAATTTAATTCGCTTAATTTTTTGCCTTGCGGTTGTTGTATTCCGTTTAAAAACGTTCCTTCTTCCGTTATTGTAAGCGTGGCTAACTTTCCGTATTGGGTGTTAACGCTTGGCCACCATTCCGGATTTAAAATACCACGTCTTTCTCCGTAGTCTCCTAAACATCTGTATTCTGCGATTTTTACGCCGTTAAACCAAAAAGATATATCAGAAAGGTGCGAGTTGTCGTAAAACGGTGCTTCCGAACATATCTCTAAAGACAAAGAAATTTCTTTGGGTGTTTCGTTTTGCGCTAAGTTATTAAACGTGTACGTAACGATACCTTTGTACGTATAGATCAATTGAGCGTTTAATCTTTCAGACCCAAAACAAGAGTCGAGCATATAAGAATATTGTTTTGTTTGGGTATTAAAATTAAAAGAATCTCCTTGGAAGTCGGAAAACTGTCCTACGCCCAAACTGATAGTTTTGGTTTTTACGTGTTCCGAAGGTGTTTCCGTATAGTAAAATTTTATGTTAGCCCCTTTAAGATGTCTGCCGTATAACTTATAAGCTCTTTTTTCGGTGTATCTATAGGTTGTTCCGAGCAACTTCATTTTTTCCAATTTGTCTAAATGGTGAAGTAAAGTGGTTTTAGGAATTTTTAAAGCTTTGCTGATTTCCGGTGCAGTTCTATGGTGTGGGGGTTTTTGCAATAACCTTAAAATTTGCAACCTTACTGGGCTTGATAACGCATCGCAAAGTTTAGCTATTATTTCGGTGTCGTAATCCTGTTGTAAAGATAGTTCTAAAATTGAGTCAAAATCGTACTGTTTGGCCATTTTAATTTTTCCTTGTGTTTGTAAAAATTCAAAATTAGCGTAATTATAACGCTTTTTTGATAAAATCATTATAAAACATTTTTAAAAAAATGTAAACTATTTTAATAGTACAATTCAAAAAAATTGACCAAAAAAATAGTTTAATAATTTTTATTTAAAATATTGACAGTTGCGTACGTGCGTGATAGAATATAATTAACTAATTATAAGGAGGAAACTCTCAAATGAAAGGAAACAGAATGAAGATCTTTACGCTTATTCTTGTTCTTGCTCTTTCGATCGTTTCTACTTTCGGTTGTGCGGCTTCTGCAGGCCAACCTACCGGAGAGAAGAATAACGCAAATGGGGTTCTCGTTCCTACGGTGTTGCAAGAAGCACCCGTAATGGAAGAGGTGTTACATCCAGAAGTCGTTGTTCCTAAGGCACCTGCGGATATCGATGATAACTGGATGCCTCAAGTTCTCGTAAAAGATAACGATCCTACCGAGACGGATAAGCTTAACTCAGACTTCGACGATTCCACAAAGTACACTTATAACTCATCAACAGTAGCCTTTAAAACTGTAGCTGGCGCACTTACTACGCAAGCTGGTACTGGCGAATTCCCTACGTTTACCACAACTGCTGGTAACTCTATGGCTGTATGCAACACTGCACAAGCACCATTCCCTTACGGAACGATTTCTTGTGACGTAAAAACCGTTACCGATACCGACTCCGGTATAGTATTTGGTTTAAGTAGCAGTGCTCCAAGTTATTGGGAAGGCGCAGGAATCGGATATTACTTCTTCTTCTTAGGAAGAGATGGTACGGCTTACTTGGGTAAGACTGATAACGGCATGTGGTACGTTGTAAATATCGTTGATTACAGCTTTAATTCGGTTGATACTTACAATCTCAAGGTTGTATTTAAAGGAACTACCATTTACTGCTACGTAAACAACGATCTTATGTTTGCAGTAAGAGATACCGCTGCTTTAAAAGGCACTGGATTTGGTGTTCGTAGTGGTGCTGCCGGAGTTGTTTTCAGCAATCTTACGGTAACTAACGATTACAATTATTAATTCGGAGGAGAAATAAAATGAGAAGATTTAATAAAATTTTATCAATTGCCCTTTTGGCTATAGTTCTCGCTTTCTCTACCGTTGCTTTTACGGCTTGTAAAACGGCTCCTACGAATCAACCGGTTGATTACACGGTTACTTTCGAAACCGACGGCGGAACTGTATACGACGTAGTAAAAGTTACAAATTCTACTCAAGTCGTAGAACTTCCTACTCCGGAAAAATTCGGTTGTACTTTCTTAGGTTGGTACGACAATGCAGAATTTAACGGTAATGCTCTTGAAGTTTACTATCGTCCTACTGCAAGCGTAACTTTATATGCTAAGTGGGAATCTCACTCTTACGTTTTGACTCTCGTTTCTAACGGTGGTACGGAATATAAGCCTGTGGCTACTAACGGTCAAAAGATCATGCTTCCTACTCCAGAAAAGTTCGAGTCAGAATTTGCCGGTTGGTACGATAATGCAGAATTTACTGGCGAAGCTTACGTTGGAGAAATTACTCTCGATGCAAACCTTACTTTATACGCTAAGTGGATAGAAGAAGAGTTTATCGAAGTTTCTTTTGAAACTTTTGGTGGAACTACTCATGAAACCATAAGAATGGAAGGAGAAGATATTCAACTTCCTACTCCTATCAAATACGGTTATGCGTTTAAAGGTTGGTACGATAACGAAGAATACGATGGCAATCCAATTTTAGGAATGTACAATACGAATAAGGACGTAACTTTATTTGCTAAGTGGAGTCAAGTTACGTACTTATACAAGTATCTTAACGGAACTACCGATTACGTTAGAGAAGCATACGAACCAGGAACAGAAATCAACGTCAAGTTGATGGCTAAGCCAGAACCTGCAATCGTTGACGGAATCGAATGTCCTTTCGTTAAGTGGGTATACGACGGAGATACAGAAGTTGATCTTCCTGATACCATTACTTTAGGCGAAGATCACGTTTACATTGTAGCAGTTTACGATTATTCTAATCTTCCTGCTAAAGAAAACGTAGAAGTTCTCGAAGACGGCAGTGTTAAGACTACCGGCAAAGCAATTAAGGTACTTCTTGACGAAGGTAAAAACGTCGGTGCATATTCTCTCGATATTACTTTCCGTAAAGGTTCTTCTACCGGTGCTGCTAACATTGCTTTCCGTATGAAACATAGTGGAGCAGATTACGCTTACGAAGATCCAGGTACGTATTATATTGCTATTGGTATCGGACCTTCTTCCGGTATTGTACAAATAAGCAGAGTATTAAACGGTGGTTGGGGAAGATTAGTTGGCAATATGGAATTGTCATCACTTCCAGAAGGATATCAAAAGAAGTTTAACGAAGCAGAAGATAGCGAAAAACTTACCTTCAATATGCTCGTTATGGACTATGGCACTTCCTTCGTATTATATATTGATAACGAATACGTTATGACGTATAGCGATGCTTCTGTTCTTGCTCAATACACAGGAACAGGTATAGGATTCCGTTCTTCCGTAACCGGTTCTATTTACAGCAACGTACAATATGCAGAATTTAAGACTGTAAACGTAGACACCAACGGTGGAACCGTTATAGATCCTGTTAAGTACGGTCTTGGAAAACTTCAAATAGAAGAACCTACTAAAGACAACATGGTATTTGTTGGCTGGTTCTACGATAAAGAATGTACGGAAGCAATCGATCTTTACAATCCTGTAGTTACCGACGGTATGACCGTATACGCAGGTTATAGAGATGCAAGATACGTTGTAACCTTAATGGATAAAGGACAAGAATTCCGTAAACTCGGATACGAAGAAGGTTCTATCAATTTACCTGATCCGGGCGATAAGGCAAACCAAATCTTTACCGGTTGGTATTACGATGCAGATTGTACTCAATTAGTAAACGAAGATGCTCCTATTATTACCGACAACGTAACTTTATATGCTGGTTATAGATTCCCAGCTATATACGTTAACGATTTAGGTAACGGACAATATAAAGTAACCAAAAAGACCGCTGGTTCTTTCGGCATTATCAATCACCCATATTATCAATACGACATGAACGTTTCCTTCGAAAAAGGTGTTAGCGGTGCCGGTGGTATTGCTTTCCGTATGGACGTTTATGCAGATTATAGTTACGAAACTATTGGTATGAACTACATCGCAGTAGGTGTGGATTCTAAGAGCGGTACTATGCAAACCAGTTCCGTTATCAACGGTGCTTGGACGAGACTTATTTCTAACACTGCTTTAACAGGACTTCCTGTAAACTTCCAAAATAAGTTCAATGCAACGGCAACCGGAGAAACCTTCTCTTACCTTATGACTATTAAGGATTACGGAACTTATTACGAAGTATACTTCGATAACGAATTTATTTATACTTATAACGGTGCAGCTCTTACCGAAACCTTTACTGGTAACGGCTACGGTTTAAGATCTTCTACCGAAGGACTCACTTATTCTTACACCATTAAAGAACTTTGCGTTCCTGTTTCTTACGAAACTAACGGCGGAAACGAAATCGAAGCAGTTCACTTCTTAAAGGGTGTGACCGAACTTCCTACTCCTAACAAGGCAAACAACGTGTTTACCGGTTGGTATTACGATGCTGGCCTTACTCAAATCGTAAAGGAAGAAGAATTCAATCCTACTCAAGCAACCGTTCTTTACGCAGGTTGGATGGAATACGATTATATCGTAACTCTCGACGTTAACGGTGGTAACGCATTAGCAAACGACACCGTTTACTATGCAGAAGGCGTAGAAATGGAACTTCCTACTCCTACCAACAATGCTAAACTCGTAAAAGAAAATAAAAACGTTGTTACTTATATATTCGACGGTTGGTTCTTAGGAGAAACTAAGATTACTGCAACTTCTACCATAACTTCTAATTGTACTTTAGTTGCTAAGTGGTCAACGAAAGAAACCAGAAACGGCGTTGTCGTAAATTACAACGAAGATGGTAGTATTTATTATACTGATACCGGATTGCGTTCTGGCAATACGGGATCTCAAGGTTGGGACTTAGCTATTAACGACTTTACTCAAAGTTCAGTTTGGGAAACCAGCTTTACTCTTAACGTAAATAGTTACAATTTATCTTCCGCTCCGGAAATCAGAATTTTCTTCTTGGCAAATCCTATGGGATATATCACCCATGCAGACGGATTGCTTAGAGTAGACGGAACGGGTAAGCAAGCAATACCTTTCCTTAACTTATATCCTACCAGTGGTAGAATAAATTACGGTGCTAAAATTACTGGTACTTCTGCTCAACCTGTACAAGGTGCTCTTGATACTTTTGCCGGTTCTAATTATTACGATTATTTTAAATCTATTAAGACTGGCGACAAGGTAAGCTACGACTTTAGAATAGTCAACGGTATCAAAGAAGACGGTTCTGTTTGGTTCAAAGTATACCTTATGGGTTCTCTTATTTATACTTACGGTTTAGACGTAGATGCAGGTACTACTAAGGTTGTTGACGGAGAACAAGTTTACGGACAAGTTCTTACTACCAACAGCGTTAAGAGTCATACTAAACTTCAAAGCTATTTAAACGGTACTTTAGACGGCGCACCTATCGCAGGTTCTGTTGGTTTATGGTATTGGGACAACCTTGACGCATTGGGTGGTATCTCTGTAACTAACATTTCCGAAAAACCTGTATACGAAGTTTCTTACGAAGTTGACGGAGAAATCGTAAAACAAGGTAGTTACGTAGAAGGTGCAGAAATTGACTACACTATAGGAAATACCGATATTATCGGAACTGACGCCGTTGCTTATTACAATAAGTTTGTTGGCTGGCAAAACGCTCAAGGTCAAGCAGTTACTACCGTTACCGGAAACATGGTTCTTACTCCTATATACGAAAAAGTTAACGTATATAAAGTTACCGTAAATGCAGATAACGGAACGGAAGTTACTTCTAAGTATTACGAAGCAGGACAAAAACTCCAACTTCCGGAAGATCCCGTTAAAAACGGTTACGAACAAGACGGTGTTCAATACGGATACGTATTTGACGCTTGGTACGTTGGTGCAGACGTTGTTAATGCAGAATACGTAATAAGCGGAGCAGTAGAAGTTGTAGCTAAGTATACAGAATCTATTGCTTACACTGTAAATTACGTTACCGGATTTGCTGATTGCGTTGTTCAGTCTGCAATAGTTGCTGCCGGAGAAGATCTCACTCTTCCAGAAGATCCTTCTCACGACGGATATAGCTTCTACGGTTGGTATACGGACGAAGCTTGCCAAAATGCTTACGTTGTAGGTGCTGTTAATTCTTCCTTTACTCTTTACGCTAAGTGGGTTGTATGGGTAGAAGTAACCTTTATGAACGGAGAAGAAGAAGTTACTTCTTTAACTACCGATGCAGGTACGGCTCTTGCACAATTACCTAACGCAAACAAAGCAAACGAATTTAAAGCAAACGGAAATATGATTAGCTATACCTTAGAAGGTTGGTATTTAAACGGAGAAAAGATTTCTTTAGAAACTAAATTCGACCAATCCCAAACGGTTTATGCTAAGTTTAATGCAAAAGAAACCAGAAACGGTGTTGTAGTTACTTACGACGAAGCAGGTAATCCTACTTACGTAGAAAACACTTATCGTGTAGGTGCTAACGGGGCTTCTGTAGAAGGTTACGATTTCGTAGAATACACAAGCGACTTTACTAAGGCAAACGCTTACGAAGTAGGCTTTACCGTTACCGTTGCTAAAAAGTCTACTACTTCTACAGAATTAAGACTTATGTTCTTGACCAATCCAGAGCCTTATTTAACTAACAACGGAGCAGGACATCTCGAAGTAGACGGAACAAACAACTATACCGTATGGATTGATATTTATCTCCATAGTGGTAGAATAAATCTTGGTAGCAAGATCACCGGAAGTTCTTTCCAACCTAAAGGAAAAGCAATAGAAGAATTTGTAGGAACTAAGTGGAACGAACTTTATACTGGAACGGCAGTTGGAAGCCCTATGACTTTTGACTTTAAGGTTCAACAAGGTGTTTATGCTGATGGTTCTGCATGGTTCAAAGTATATATCTTAGGCGATTTGTTATTCACTTATGGATTAGAAGCTGACGCAGGTACTACTGATATGGTCAGTGGAGAAAAGGTTTATGGATATATTACAACTCCTGCAACTTATGCTACTACCAACTATGGTCGTATGAAGCACTATTTAGCTGGTGACTACAGTACTGTTGGCGGAACTATCGGTGCTTGGACTTGGGCAAATATTCCTAATACCGTAGGTAGCATTACTTATAGCAACTTTACGTCTAAAACTATCAACGTAAATACTCAAACTAACGATGGTACTGCTGTAACCGATGCTTTCGTATCTAACGGCAAGCTTTATGCGGAAATTCCTTATAAAGCAGGTAACGTATTTAACGGTTGGTATTACGATGCAGAATTAACTCAACCAGTAGACGTAAATAACTTCGATGCAACAAAGGGCGATATAATCTATGCAGGATGGACTGCTACTACTTACACCGTAACCTTAATGGCAATGGGTAAAGAAGTTGGCAAGACCGGTTATACTCAAGGAGCATTACAACTTCCTAATATGACTCAACAAAGCAACGTAGTTGCAACTGCTTGGTATTACGATGAAGCCTTAACTCAAGTCGTAGATTTAGCTAACCCTGTAATCACTGCAGACACTACGCTTTATTCTGACGCAAGATATTACAACCATAATAAGTTTATCGATAACGGTAACGGAAACTACGGTATCGGCGATGCTAGCGCTCTTAAAGTTATTGGAGAAATGGCCGGCATGGTAGAACACACTATGACGCTCAACTTCAAAAAGAAAGGCGGTGGCGGTTGCGGTATAGCATTCCGTATGAACGTTTACGCAGATAACAGTTACGAAAACTGTCAATATCTCACCGTAGATATATATCCTAACGATGGATCTTTACAAATTGCGACGATCAATTACAACTTCGTACATTTAGAAGGAAATCCTGCAGGAAAGCCTGTTGCTCTTGCAAATCTTCCAAAAGCATGGCAAGATAAATACAATGCTGCAGCAGATCAAGAAGAAATAACTTGCGTTCTTACCGTTAAGGACTACGGAACTTACTTCCAAGCATATATCGACGGAGATCTTGCTTATACTTCTACTAAAGATATAAGCATGTACAAAGGTATTGGATACGGTGTAAGATCTTCTACTAAAAATATTACTTTCACTTACCAAGTAAGTCAACTTACAGTGGGAGAGGAGGCATAATCATGAAAAAATTTCTTAAAAAATCATTAGTAACGGCTCTTGCCGCTTTAGTGTTTACTTCTGCTACTGCAATGGCTCCTACGGCTACCGAAGTAACGGCTGCGCCTAACAACGTAACCGAAAGAGAAGTTTACACTATTATGGATAACTTTAACTACCGTTTAGAAGAAGCTTTTGCAGAGTCTCCTGACACTATGGAAGCTTGGGTTAAGATGCCAAACGGTTCTCTTGGTGGAACTATAATGGGTAATCTCGAATACGCTTCTCACAACTATGACGGTACGGTAGGTTGGCACGTTGACGCAATCGGTAGAGTAAAAATCGATTGGGATAACGGAAACTTTAAATATACCTTTAAAAACGCACATGTAAACGATGGAGAATGGCACCACGTTGCAGTTGTTCGTGATGCAGAAGCAAAGACTTTCAGTCTTTATCTCGATGGCGAACTTAAAGATACAAAAGTATCCGATCAAGACGATGCAGACAACGGTCAAATGCCTATGAACATCGGTGTTGACTATCAAGCATTCTCTACTAAAAAGACTCCTTTCGAAGGTTACATTAAGCAAGTTACCGTATATACGGGCGCTATTTCTCAAGATAGAATTTTAAGCGATATGCAAACTGCAGATATAACCGACGACAACGAAGGAACTCTTCTTGGTAACTGGAATCTCGGCGAAGAATGGACAAAGAGAGTTGTAGAAGAAACTTCCGGCAACGGAAACGATGCTAAACTCGCTTCTTACGGAAAGTACGTTGGTTTCGATAACTCCGACTTCGAATACGATTATTCGTTTATCGTTGTTCCTGACGTTCAAACTTGTGTTAGATATCGTTATAGTAGATATTTAAATATGATGCAATGGGTTGCTGATAGTGCTGACGATTTAAATATCGAATTCCTTCTTCAAGTTGGAGACTTGTCAGACGTAGGTAGTAACGAAACTCTTTACGCAAACGCAGCAAGTGGTCTTGCTTTGCTTGATAATAAAGTTCCATATAGCTTTGTTCCTGGTAACCACGACTACGACGACAACGCAAGAACTCGTAACCAAGTTTACTACGATACCCACTTCCCATATGCAAAGCACAGCAAACTTCCTGGTTTTGGTGGCGCATATAAAGAAGGTTCTATGGCTAACACTTATTACGTTCACGAAATAAGCGACGACGTTAAATACGTAGTTCTTAACCTCGAATTCGGTCCTCGTATGTCAGTTCTCCGTTGGGCAGGTAGAGTATGCGAAATGTATCCTCAACATCGTATAATAGTTAGTACGCACGCTTATATGGGCGCTAACGGTACTTTCCTTTCTGATGGAGAAGGTGGAGATCACTACGGTGTTGCATCTTGTCCTGGTGGAGCTACTTCCGGTCAACAAATTTACGACTATCTCGTAAAACGTCATTCTAATATCTTTATGGCAGTAAGCGGACACGTTTGTCACGACGATACCATTATGAGAGAAGACGTAGGCGAAAACGGAAACACCGTAAGATCTTGGCTTATAGACGGACAAACCGCTCTTCATAACAACGGCGACGTTGGTGAAGACATGATGATGATCTTCTTAGTAAACGAAGCAGCTAAGACCATGAGAGGTTACTATTACTCTCCGGAAAAAAATGCGGTTTACAACATTCAAAACATGTATCAATTCAACTTTGCAGACGAACTCAACCCTGCAATCGGTGCTTAATAATTGATACCAACAAGCTTATAGATTAAGTTGAATTTCTAAAATTTAGAATTTAGCCTAAAATAAAGGCAACCGCACTATATTTCGTCTTCACGAAGTATAGTGGGGTTTTTTCTGTAAAAACGTTAAAGCAAAATTTAAAAATTATAAAGGCTTGCAAAATTTGCAAGCCTTTGGTAATAGAGTAGCGTTTTAGCCAAACCAAAAAGTTTTCAAATGTCAATGCAGTATGAGTGTGGTTGTAAAAATAGATATTAAAAACGGCAGATTTTATTTTAAATCCGCCGTTTCAAATGTTACGCAAATTAAATCTACGCCATATAATCTTCTTCATTATATTTTATTGAAAACTCTTCTTGTAATGTTGGAAATAAATCGACAATACTATCTTTCAAATCATTGATAAGTAAATCTTTGCACTCACCGTACCTTTCATTCCTTCGGTTATATTCTATCACTTTACTTCTGTGGCTCAACGTTTCTAGGCTTTTACGAAAATCATCAGTTAAGTATTTATTGTTATGATAATTTTTAATCGTTTCTTGTAGTGCATTGGCAGTAGTTTTAATAACGGAGACTTGTTGTAAAAAGAAATTTATTTCCTTTTTTTGTTTACCTTCATAAGTCGGTTGAAATGCAAACAGATATTCTATCCATTCTCCATACGTTAATTTGATAGAACCCAAATTATCAAAAGCACAATTTACGGACGTATTTATTGCTTCCGTTAAGTTTTTGCATTCTTCTTTCAAATTGTTAGTCAA
>JAZNFL010000222.1:0-1800 GCA_045589135.1 Christensenellaceae bacterium | reverse complement strand
TATGGCTTGAAAAAGTAAAAAAACCTTTTATATCTCAAAGCTACTACAATACGCTAATATCTAGATATCAAAAACATATTATTCCATACTTTAAGGATACGAAAATTAAAGATATAAAACCAATCTTATTACAAGATTATTTTTCGGCAATATGCGAAAAATCCACACGTAACGCCGAAGAAATAAAAGTTATATTTAGTAAAGTTTTTGATTACGCAATAGGTAACGAGATTATTACAAATAACCCGATGAAAGCCGTTATCGTAAAAAAACACGAAAGAACACCGGGAAGAAGTCTAACTGAAGAAGAAATAAAACAATTCAAAGAAAAAATTAAAAGAAGTGATTATAAATACATATTTTTAATTTTTCTATACAGTGGCATACGTGGAAGTGAACTTAATACGCTTAGTATCAATAAAACGAAAAAAGCATTCGTTATTCAAACAAGCAAATTAAAGACGTATCAAAAAAAGAAAGAAAGGTTAGTTCCTTTCTTACCACCGATAATTAATTACGTTGATTTATTTTCTTCGATAGACTTTAAGTCAATTAACGTAAAAAAAGTAGAAAGAGAATTTAAAACTTTAATGCCCGAAAACAAGCTTAAAGACTTGCGACATACCTTCCAAACTCAATGCCGAAGAACTGCAAGCAAAGAAATTGTTAATCTATGGGCAGGACATACTCTTGGTAAAGACACAACGGATAAAATCTATAATCATATTCCGTGGGAAGACCAAATTTCCGAAAGTATAAGGATTTTTTATTGAAGAAATAACAACTTTTTACCAACTTTTACGCAAAAACAACAAAAAAAACACCATATATTGTGTTTTACACCCAAATAAAAACAACAATATACAGTGTTTTGGCGGAGAGTTAGGGATTCGAACCCCAGGATGCTTTCACACATCAACGGTTTTCAAGACCGCCGCCTTCGACCGCTCAGCCAACTCTCCAAATGTGTTAAGTTTTAACGACTTATAAATTATACAATAAAACTTAAAATATTTCAACTGTTTTGATATAATTTTTTCTAAATTATTGATAAATTTATTTCTTTGTGATATTATTAAAGAAAAACGTTTTACGCCCATAAAAGCGATAAAATAAAGGAGTTATAATGATAGATTGTGTATTAAAAAGAAAAAACGTTTGTTTAAAAAACAGAATAGCAATTAAAAGCACGATAATGGTTGCGTTAATCGTTTGTGCGGTTGTTTTACCGCAGATAGTACACGCAAGTTTTGGCGCTAAAGGCGGGATGACTTTTTTGCCGATGTATCTTCCGGTTTTGTTAGGTGGATGTATTTTGGGATATAAGTTGGGGCTTTGTTTAGGAATTTTATCTCCGCTCGTCAGTTATTTGTTGACTTGTAACGGAGTTGCTATGCCGGGGTTAGAAAGACTTCCTTTTATGATGGTAGAATTGAGCGTTTTTGCTGTGGTGGCAGGATTGTTTTCTAAAAAAATCAACGATAACGCTTGGTTTGTTTTGCCTGCGATATGTTTGGCACAAATATTGGGTAGAGCGTCTTTCTTGTTGACAGCTATAGCGTTTGGTGGAGATAAGTTTTCTTTAACGATTATTTTTAGTCAAATAAAAACAGGTCTTGTTGGGCTTTTAATACAATTAATATTGGTGTCGGTTGTAACCGTAATTTTACACGACGTACTAAATAAAGACGTTAAAAACAAATAATTGTACTTGATATTTCCGGACGGTTGCCGTCCGGATTTTTTAAATGGGTAATTTTATAATTAGGTAAAGGTTACCGTTTAATTAAAAACTCTCAG
>JAZNFL010000221.1:0-4040 GCA_045589135.1 Christensenellaceae bacterium | reverse complement strand
AGTTATATTGCTAACGCAGTTATATTGCTGACGCAAACAAAATTATTTTTAGACATAATGCTAAAAAGATAAATTTTTAGTTTTAATCTTTTTGCGGAAGCGGTTAATACACGCTTTTTACTTCTATTACGGGGATAAATTCTACGGTTTTAATTAAGTCTTTTTGGTAATAATCGTAAAGGTTTGGATACTTTCTATAAAAGAGTTCTTTTATAAAAAATATATCGGCGTTTAAATCTTTTCCTACGGAGATTAAATTTTCAGCTTGTTCGGTAAGGTGGTTTTTAAGAGAAAAAAGGGTGGATGCAGGCACTTTTTTAGTTTCCATCATAACGTTATAGTCTTGTGGGTACGGAGGATTGGATACAGTTTTATCGATAACGTATACACTGATAGTGGCACATAGTTTAACTATTGGCTTTCCGTTGTCGATATAAAGAAGTATTTTGTTGTCGTTGTCTTTTACTGCAAAAAGGCAGTCTTTGTCACTTCCGTCTTCTTTTTTAAACTCTAAATAAGATTGCTTTACGGGACTCATTAAGACGTTGTAAATTAATGTTTCTGCACTGGTAAAGCTCCCTATAAGCAGTCCTTCGTTAAAAATCCCCGTCGTCGTTGCGTCAAAAACTACGTTTTTGGTTTTAGAAGAAGTTCCTCCACCGGAGCTTTCTTTTGGCATGCTATCGACGGTTGCGGATTGGTCGGAAGAAGTCGTGTTGTCACCTGTTTGTACGTTTTTTATAATGGGCATAAATCCTATTTTGGAGCGAGAAGTCGTCCCTATAGAAAACTCTCGCAAGTCGCCTGCAATAATGGTGTTGGTCTTATCAATTCTTTTGACTAGAATTTTTTGCAGGGCAAAAGAAGAAATAGAATCTAGCGGTGTCGTCGCCATAATTACGTCTTTTGCTTTGTCTTCGGCAACGGCTAAAATCGCCGAATCGAGAAGCTTTTGCGATCTAAACGAATAATCTATTAGACTCGGGGTAAAGTTTTGTGCAACCGATTTAGAAAGAACTATAAGATTGCAAAAAGACAGTTTGGGGAACCATCCCGTTTGCGAGCCTACTTCCGTCAAAGCTTTAGCGACGGTAGAACCTTTGGCGGAGATTACCGCTTCACTGTTTTTGGACGCTTGGTCCGTAGCTTGCGGTATTGCTATTTGTGCGGTTATCTCGTACTCTCCGTCTTCTTCTAAGTAGTCTATGCCCATTGCCACGATAAGAGCTGTTTTTTCTATATCCAAAAGGTTAAAGTCGTTAGAAAAAAACTGGACGCTCATAAAAAGTATTATAAAGAGTATTATTTTAGTTTTGATAAACTTCATTTTGGTTCTCCTTGGGGTTGGTTTTAGTTTTATGCTTTGGCAATAAAATAACGGTTATAGGAATGACGATTGTGGTAAAAATGGCAAGAATAAAGAAGTTTTTGTTTATAAACTCCGTGGTAGAGATAAGCTTGTCGCCAAAAATCAAAACGATGGAAAAAACTATTGCGTTACTTATAATAGATGGGATATATTTATCTTTAAAATTAAATATTTCTTTTAAGCAAGCGGTACTCATCATAATAGGAACACATAAAGAAAAGACGTTAGAAAAGCATATAAGAAGAGAAGCAATATAGTCGAATCTTGCGACGTTTGATAAAATAACGCTGTACTTGGTCGTTTGGGTAACTGCATATAATTGGTTTGTAGAGATAGAAGCAAAGACGCTGTAAAAAACGGCAAAAAAGAAAACTACGGCAAAAGCCCCTAAGGCGTAAGGGAGTAAAATTTTTGAAAAAGAGTGTTTTTCTATCGTGTAATTACCCATAAAAAACAACAAATAAACGCAATCTCCAAACCAAAACACGCTGTTTGTTAAGGAGGAAAAAACGTCTTTGTCTTTTAAATAAAAAACAGGAGAAAGTCTTGTAAAATCCGCTGTTGGTATTGACAAAAAGAAAACCAAAAACAACCCTAAAACGCTTGCAAAAGCACATACGTACGAGCATCTTCCTAAAGAACGCAATCCTTTTATCGAAAGATAAAAACTAACGACTATAATTGGTAAAAAAGAAAACACGTTTGCCGTTGTTTCGTATAAGGTGGATTCTATATAAAATTTTTGTTCAGAAAATAGCACTATTGCCTTTAAAACAAAATATAAATAAAGCAAAGCAAAAATTATTTTAGAAAAAACTTTGCCCGCATAATCTTTTGCAATAGAGAAAAAAGGCTTGCCGTGTTTTTTGTTTGCCAAGATTAAGACAAACGCCATAAGTAAATCGGGCAAAAAACAAAAAGTAGCACATAACCAACACGCTTCTTTTACGTGTTTAGCAAAAATCGACGGCAAAATTATAAGTTTTGTCAAAGGAACTAAAAACAAAAAGAAGCACGATATTTGAGAAGTCTTTAAGTTGTCGTTATTCATTATTTCCTCCAATGCGATTGTCGTTAGGTTTTCTTTTGTACGAAAACGGACGGGTTTTCATATCGGTTATACGCTTCATTAAAAATCCGTCTTTTAAGTCTTTTTTTATTATAGGAGAATAAGGTGCCGTCAAAGGTGCTCCGTAAGAATCTGAGTCTGACAAATATATAACGATAAAGGCGCAGGCTACGAGTATTCCATATCCGCCAACCGAACCACCTATAATTAAAAATATAAGTCTTATAACGGACATGGTTTCTATAAGGTCGGGCACGGTATATAGGCATATGCCCGATAGTGCCATTATCATTATCGTGGGAGTAGAAACTATTCCTGCAGTAACCGCAGTATCTCCCAAAACGAGTGCTCCTACAATGGAAACCGCCATGCCGACGTAACGTGGCATTCTTACGCTTGCTTCGTTTAAAATTTCAAAAATAAGCAAGGTAAAAAACATTTCGTAGCTCGGAGATAAAGGGATTCCTTTTATGCTATTCACTATGGTGAGTAGAAAGTTTAAAGGGATAAGTTGTAAATGGAAGAGTTGTGCGGCTACAAAAAAAGACGGCAAGAGTACAGAAAAAGCCACCGATATAAGCCGTAAAGCTCTCGACACGTTTGCTCTATAGACGGACGTGTAATAATCTTCTGCGCTTTGGAAGTCTTCTATAAGCATATAAGGAAGACTTACCGCGATAGGCGATCCGTCAACCAAAATTGCAACTCTGCCTTCGAGCAGTTTAGCCGTCAATACGTCGGGTTTTTCCGTAGAACCCGTTTGCTTAAAAACGGAAGTTTTTTTATCTACCAAAAATTTAGATATATAAGAACTGTCAATTGCTCCGTCGACGTCTATTTTAGAAATTCTATTTTGTATTTTTTCGACCAAATCGTCGTCCGCCACAGAAGAAATATAAATTACGGCAACTGCCGTTTTGGTATACCTGCCTACTTGCATCATTTTTATTTTAAGGTCGTTAGATTTAATTCTTCGTCTTACGAGAGAAAGATTTGTTTTAAGACATTCGTTAAAGCCTTCTCTTGGACCTCGTATGACGGTAGAAGTAGGAGGTTCGGCAACGGCTCTCGTTTCGTATTTTTTTAAGTCCACGCATATGGCTTGGTCTTGACCGTCGACGTAAATTAAAACGCTACCGTCCAAGGTTTTTTCGGTTGCGTCTTTAAAGGTTGATATTTTTTCTACTGCGCAAGTAGAAAGGCTTTTGGTGGCAACGTCGATAGGAGTATCGTTTGGCAAAGATTGTAAAGGTTTTAAAACGTATTTGCCTAAAAAATCCTTGTCGATAACAGAATCGACGTATACGGCAACGCAATCTGTGTCGTGCATTTTAAAGGTGTAAAATATCACGTCGTCAGAATCGTATTCTTTTTGTAATATTTTTAAATTATAAGATAAACTATCAGAGATTTTCATACGATTAGTATAATTATTAAGCATTTTTATATTCGTATTAATTTTAATTTATCAAAAAAAGAAAATCGGGGTTTTGGGGCAAAAGATATTTCGTTTTGTTTATAAAATATTTATCGCAATTTTTGCAGTGGTGCAAATTGTCGGATAAAAGCACCGTTTTAGATATAAAAAATTTGCAAATAAAA
>JAZNFL010000220.1:0-8509 GCA_045589135.1 Christensenellaceae bacterium | reverse complement strand
GAATTTGAAAATTTTACATGTTTTTTACTTAAAATAAGGTTTTTTTGTAATATTTTATAAAACACAAAAAAGAAAGAGTCAAATTAAGACTCTTTCTGACAAAAATCGCCATTAGCAAACGTAGTCGCTCTTTTTTGCAGGAGCGTTTTTAAGCTCCTCTCTCTTTTCGTCGTAACCTTTTCTTCCAAGCAATGCGTAAGTAGCGTTTTTGCCACCTTCTACACCCGGTTGATTATAAGTATCTATTTCGAGCATTTCTCCACAGAAAGCCGTTTGCATTTCAAAGAAGAACATAAGTTGTCCCATAGTAAATGCATTTATTTCCGGAAGATATACTGTGTTGTTTAATCTATTTTTAACGGTAAGAGCGTATTCGGTAGCCATTCTTTCTGCCGTAATAAGCTCGTTCATCGTGTGACCGCAAAGGAAATTTACGTCAGGGATTTCCGGACAACCTTCCGAAATTACTACTTTGGTTCTATATTCGTCAACAGCAAGGAAGGTGGTAACTTTGTCAAATGGACCTTCTGTATAAAGTTGTACTTGGCTGTGTTGATCGGTTACACCAAGAGCCTTTACAGGGGTTTGACCAGCGTTTACAACCTTACCAGCTTTAGTTACTTCTTTACCAAGACTTTCTGCCCAAAGTTGAGCATACCAGTCGGACATATAACGAAGACCGTCCGCATAAGGCATTACGACGTGAATATTTTTACCGTCTTCCATAGCCATATATTGAAGAATAGCGCTCATCAATGCAGGATTTTCGTAAACGTTAGGATTTTTACAAAGTTCGTCCATGTAAGCTGCTCCGGCGAGCATTTCTTTAATATCGATGCCAAGAACGGCAGCAGGCAATAAACCAACCGGGCAAAGTTCGGAAAATCTTCCGCCAACTCCGTCAGGAATATAGAAAGTTTTAAGACCTTCTTCTTTTGCTATCTTGATAAGGTTACCCTTAGCACTAGAGGTCGTAGCTATCATATGATCTTTAGCCTTATCGCCAAACTTTTCTTTAAGCAAGTCCATAATGATAAGGTATTGAGTCATGGTTTCGCTCGTAGCACCACTCTTAGTAATTACGTTAAACATAGTGCTTTCTAAATCGATTACATCAAGAAGAGCTTCCATTCTTTCCGGATCTACGTTGTCTTCTACGTAGAATTTAGGTCCGTTTCTCTTTTCTTCCGGCAAATCGTTGTAATGAAGGTGGCAAAGAGCTTGGAATACGGCTATAGGACCTAAAGCTGAACCACCGATACCGAGAACGACGAAAGTTTTAAAGTTGCTTCTAATTTCTTCTGCAGTCTTAACGATGTCTTCTACTACTTCGTCTTGATTGTAAGGGAGTTCGGACCAACCCATCATTGCCTTACCTCTGTTTGCTTGAACTATATCGAAAGCGTTTTGGCAAAGTCCTTTATAAGAATCTATACGAGCAGTCGTATATCCTTCCTTTTCTCCAACAAATTCTGCCATCATATTGTTATAGTCGTATCTTATCTTCATAGAAGATTGCCAATTTTTATCTTGATATCTCATAAAATTTTCTCCTAAATTAATATTCGGAATTATTTTTAACCATTTTTATTAAAAAATTCCAACACCTTTAATATATTACACTATATAAGCAAAAAAGTCAATCATTTTGCTATTTTAGTAATAGTTTACTAAACTTTTAGTTAAATAGGTTGTTTAAAAAACTTTATCTGCAATATTTCTCAAATAATACAAAGATTCTTTTAACTCTTGTACGTCATCGAAATTATCGTTATACACTTCTATCAACATATTTCCTTTAAAACCGTTATCCTTTAAAGCGACAAACAACTCATTAAAATCAAACGTTCCTCTACCCGGGATACAGAGCTTTCCTCCCGTAGTTCTATCGGATAAATGAACGGTATTTACCGAACTGCCCATTTCTTTAAGATAATCTTGCCAACGATACCCACTGTCAAATGCTTGCTTTACGTCTAGACAAGTTTTTAAATCCGGGGCGAATTTCTTTATTTCCGAAAAAAATCCAACCCTGTTATAATACGCCCAAGCGACGTTTTCTAAACACAATTCTACACCATACTCTTTAGCTATATCCGTCAATATAGAAAAATATCTCCCTATAGACTGGTAATTGTCGTAAGAAATACTCTTTTTTATTCTCGCTTTTCCGTGCATCGTATAATTTTTACAACCTAACGTCTTTGCAACGGATAAAACGTCCCTATAAATCTTAATTGCGTCGTCGTACGCACGGGGATTGTTAGAAAAAAGTTGAGGTTCGAAATGCGTAACCAACGTGTGTACCGAATGCACAGTCAAATCTCCCTTGCGAGATTGTAAAAGCCTTCCGTAATCTTCGGTATACTCGCAAAAAGATTCCAAAAAAACCTCGCAAACACGAGAGTCTATTTCTGAAAGCGTTACAAGTGCGTCTTCGTTAAATTGTTTTAAAAATAAAGATGCTGTCGAAATACCTATTTCCAACGTTTTATCTCCTTGGTAATTTTGCTTAAAATTTAAAGTTTTATCTTAATTTTTACGATCCACTTTATAGTCGAGAATATCTCCGTCCGCAAAAACGGAAACCGTTTCTCCTTCGGCGATTCCTCCGGAAATTATCTCATCGGCAAGCATGTCTTCCAAAAGCTTTTGTATAGCTCTTTTTAACGGTCTTACACCGTAAATTTCGCTATATCCGACTTTTAAAATTAAATCCATTGCAGAAGACGAAACGTTAAGAGTTATGTTCTTTTCTTCCAATCTCTTTTTTAACTTAGCTATAAAAATATCCGCTATTTGAGAACACTCTTCTCGATTTAATTTTCTAAATACTATTACGTCGTCTATTCTATTTAAAAATTCCGGTCTAAAATGCTCTTTTAATGCTTCGTTTACCCTTTCTTCTAATGCGTAATCTTCGTAAAAATCATACTCGCCCTTTACGGATGCTCCACAATTAGACGTCATTATAATAACGGTGTTTTTAAAGTCTATCAATCTGCCCCTACTATCCGTCAATCTTCCGTCGTCTAAAATTTGCAACATGATGTCAAACACGTCCGGATGAGCTTTTTCTATTTCGTCAAACAAAACGACGGAATATGGTTTACGACGCACTTTACCCGTTAAAAATCCCTCTTCTTCGTATCCTGCGTATCCCGGAGGCGCTCCTATAAGTTTAGAAACAGAGTGCTTTTCCATGTATTCGCTCATGTCTATCCTTATAAGCATATTGTCATCGCCAAATAAAACTTGTGCGAGAGCTTTAGTCAATTCCGTCTTGCCGACGCCCGTCGGTCCGGCGAAAATAAACGAACCTATCGGTCTTTGTGGATCACTGAGTCCTGCACGAGCTCTACGGATAGCCTTAGCAACCTCTGCTATAGCGTCTTCTTGACCTATTACTCTCTCTTTTAAATCGGCTTCTAAATTTATCAATCTGTCGCTTTCTTCTTCGTTTATTTTTGTAAGAGGTATACCCGTTTTTTCTCCAACTATTTTAGCTACGTCCTCTCCGTCTATAGACGGTCTTTTGTTTGCTTTGGTATCGAGATGACGATTGTAAATCTTAGTCAATTCTATCTTACTTCTTTCTATTGCCGTTTCTATCTTTTTTACGTCGGCAACGTTGCCGCAACGAGCGGCGTATTCTCTCTCTAAGGAGAGTTCTTTTATTTTATCCTCGTGTTCTTGTAATTCTCTTTGAGGTGCGCACGCCTGAAGTTTAGCCTTTGCCGCTGCTTCGTCTATAATATCTATTGCTTTATCCGGCAAAAATCTATCGGTTATGTATCTTTCTGAAAGCTTAACCGCACTGACTATTGCTTCGTCTTTAATTGCAACTCTGTGATGCGCTTCGTATTTATCTCTTAAACCTTTTAAAATCTCTATTGCGTCGTTAACCGACGGCGCTTCTACCTTTATCGCCTGTAAACGTCTCGCAAACGCAGAGTCTTTTTCTATATACTTGGTATACTCTTCAGTCGTGGTTGCTCCTATAATTTGGAATTCTCCCCTTGCAAGTGCAGGCTTTAAAATTTCGGCTGCATCCATGGAGTTTTCTCCCGTACTTCCGGCACCCATGACGTTATGTATTTCGTCAATAAAAACGACTATATCTCCACTGTTGACTATAAAATTAATGGTCTTTTTTATCCTTTCTTCGAATTCCCCTCTAAACTTAGATCCCGCAATAAGTCTTGATAAATCAAGGCAAAATATAGTTTTTCCTCTTAAAACGTCCGGGACTCTGCCAGCGACTATTTCTTGCGCTAAACCTTCTACTACGGCACTTTTACCAACACCCGGTTCTCCTATGAGCAAAGGATTGTTTTTCGTACGTCTAGAAAGTATTTGAACTATCTTTTCTATCTCTTTTGCTCTACCGATAACGGGATCCAACTTCCCTTCTAATGCTTTTTTTGTTAAGTCGTATCCAAAATCCGAAAGTTCTGCCAAATGGTCGTTAGGAACGTATTCGTATATGCCGGTAGTTTCTTCGTTTCTATCGATTATGCTTCCTGCAAGTTGAGGATCGAGCTGACTGCAAACAATCTCCATTAACTTGTTTTTTATTGCGTCTATATCGACGTTCATACATCTCAAAAGATTCATAGCCGTACAGCCCGGCATCAATAAAATACTGAGCATAACGTGTTCTTCCGAAATATAGTTTACCAAAGACTTTGACGCTATCTTTGCCGCCCTTTCTAAAACGCTTTTTAAATTAGGCGTATGCCCGCTTCGTCTTTCCGTCTGCTTAAAGGTAAGCTTTAACTGATTATAATAAGTCTTAGTGTTTACGTTAAAAACGTTCATAGTTCTGCAAACTCTGCTGTCAACGCTCAACAATCCGTATAATACTGCCTCCGTACCAATACAGTCCGTTCCGTTTTTACGGCAAATATCTTCTGCGTTACGCATTGCTTGTCTTAAACTGGAAGTCATTTTTCCAAACATAAAAAACTCTCCACGCATCTTATTCGACACAATTTAATTTTATTTAATTATAACATATACTTTTATTTTGTAAACAGTTTTTAGTTAAAAAATAAAAAATGGCAACGATTTTAATCGTCACCACTTATTTTTTTGTTTAATTGTTAATCATTGAAAATTAAAATTCTATTTAAATTCTTTTGCTAAATCGATCAAATAATTTTTGAAAGGCTCCGCTAAATCTTTATCTTTTAAAGCAAATTCTACGTTTGCCTTTAAAAAACCAAGCCTATCGCCCATATCGTATCTTACGCCGTCAAAATCGTATGCGTAAGCACCGTTTATCTTTGCTTCTTGTTGTAAAGCGTCGGTAAACTGATACTCGTTGTTTTTACCCGGCTTTAATCCGTCGATTATATCAAAAATCTCAGGACTGCAAACGTATCTTCCGAGCGGTGCAAAATTACTTTTAATTTGGTGTTTTTCCGGTTTTTCGATAATGTCGTTGACAAGATAAAGCTTATCGGCTTTTTTTACGCAATCCAAAGTCGCATACTTTGGTATATCCTCTACGTCGACCTCTTTAACTCCTATAACCGTTTTACCGCACGTGTTATAAGCATCGACAAGTTGTCGAGTTACAGGGATCGGGTTAAACATAACGTCATCACCAAACAAGACAACGAAAGGTTCTTCACCAACAAAATCTTTTGCAAGAGCAATTGCTTTTGCCGTTCCGTTTTGCTCTTCTTGTACACAATAATAAAACTTTGCCATCGTTGACGAATGAACGACAGACTCTAAAAGGTCTATCTTGCCCTTATGTTTAAGCATGTTCTCTAATTCGTCTTTAGGTGCAAAATGTTCTTCTATTATCTCTTTATTTTGTCCTACTATAAACAAAATTTCTTCTATTCCACTATCGACGACTTCTTGAGCGATAATCTCTATAGCAGGTCTGTTTATTATAGGCAACATTGGTTTTGGAACCGCCTTTGTAAAAGGTAAAAACCTAGAACCGTATCCGGCAACCGGAATAACGGCTTTTTTTACTTTTTGCATCTTCCTCTCCTTGTCAACTTATAAAAAATCTCAATAAAATAATCCACAAAAACACCGATTAAAACAAAAAATTTTAATAGTGCCCACAAACAAAACAGTCTCTTTAAAATTACTTAGTTCCGAAAAGTCTATCTCCTGCATCGCCAAGTCCAGGAACAATATAAGCGTGTTCGTTAAGCTTTTCGTCTAAAGAAGCAACGTAAATATCTACGTCCGGATGTGCTTTTTGAACTACTTCTACACCTTCTGGAGCAGCAATTAAATTCATAAGCTTAATATCGGAACAACCTCTGTCCTTTAAAAATTGTATAGCAGCAACCGCACTACCACCCGTAGCAAGCATTGGATCGACAACTATAATAGTTCTTTCGGTTGCATCTACCGGGAGTTTACAGTAATATTCTACAGGTTGATGAGTTTCGGGATCTCTATACAATCCAATATGTCCGACTTTTGCGTTAGGAACAAGAGTTAAAATTCCGTCAACCATACCAAGCCCCGCTCTTAAAATAGGAACGACGCCTATGCTTCTACCGGAAATAAACTTAGCCTTAGTCTTACAAATAGGAGTATCTATTTCTACGTCTTTAAGCGGAAGAGTTTTAGTTACTTCGTAAGCCATAAGAAGCGAAATCTCGTTAGCTAAATCTCTAAAATCTTTAGTATTCGTTTCTGTCATTCTCATCATAGAAACTTTATGTTGAATAAGTGGATGGTCTAACACGTGTAAGGTGCTCATTATATTGTTCTCCTTAGTTAAATTTCGATTAATTATAATCGTAGTTTTTATTTTATATTTTTGTTTTTTATTTAAAAATAAATTTTAAAATTATTTGCCGTACTTAGCTTCTATTTGTAATATTTTATCAACACGTTTTTGGTGTCTACCACCTAAAAATTCCGCCTTTAAATAAGCGTCTACGATGTCAACTGCAACTCCAACACCGATGAGTCTTTCTCCAAATGCTATTATATTTGCATTGTTGTGCTCTCTTGTAGCCTTAGCAGAAAAGGTATCTTGCACGTGTGCACAACGTATTCCTTTTACCTTATTAGCGGCAATACTCATACCGATACCCGTTCCGCAAATTAAAATTCCTCTGTCGTATTCTTGAGAAGAAACCGCCTCCGCAACAGCAAGCGCATAATCCGGATAATCGCAAGAATCAGTCGTATACGTGCCGAAATCTTTGTATTCGTGTCCGTTTTCTTCTAAATATTTAATAACTGCAGGTTTTAAATTAATCCCTGCGTGGTCGCATCCGATAGCAATTTTCATATTTCCTCCATGTAAAACCGTTTATGCGTAATCAATTTAATATTTTGGCTTTACAAATTGTTTTTACAATATATTATTGTTTTTACAATATATTATTAGAATAAACCACTATTGCCGTTTTGTCAAGATGTTTTAAAATTTAATAGTTTTTTATTAAAAATCAATCTTGTTTTTAAAACAAAAAACTTGTACGGCTCTTAGTATTATTCGTCTCCAAAAATCTCCGCCATATCTATTCCGGAAAGACTTTCTAATTTGCCGGATTCTTCGGGTGGAGCTTGAGGTATAGGTGGATATTCTTCTTGATAAGAATATTCTTTTTCTTCTTCCTCTTTAATCTTTTCTTTTTCGTGCTTTTTAACTACGTCTGCAGGAGGTTGAACGTCGCCCTTAGTTGGTGTGACGAATTTAGAAAACTCTCCTTTGAAAAGAAGCTTGGTATCTCCTCTTTCTCCACTTCTGTTCTTTTCGAAAATTATCTCTGCCATGTTGGGGATAATTTCTCCTGCAAGTTTTTCTTTTTCCATATCGGGCGCCAAGTCTGGTCTATGTATAAACATAACTATGTCGGCGTCTTGCTCTATCGCTCCCGATTCTCTAAGGTCGGAAAGCATTGGTCTTTGACCTTTTCTGCCCGTTACCAAACGAGAGAGCTGAGAAAGCGCAATTACAGGCACGCTTAATTCTTTTGCCATCATTTTTAACGCTCTGGAAATTTCCGTTATTTCTTGTTGACGGTTTCCGGGGTTTTTAATGTTTGGCTCCATAAGTTGAATATGGTCAATGACGACCAAATCCAAACCTTTGGTACTCTTTAATCTTCTGCACTTAGACAAAATAGATTTAGGCGTAGCTAAAGACGTGTCGTCGACGTAAATTTCCGCATTGTCGAGTTCTTTACGAGCGTTCCAAAGTTTAGTCCAATCGTCTTCGGACAATCCGCCCTTTACACCTTTGTCCATTCTTACGTTTGCTATAGAACAAATCATCTTTTGGGCTAATTCGTCCTTGGTCATTTCTAACGCAAAAACTGCACAAATTTTATTTTGTAACAAAGCAATATTAGTAACTATATTGAGTGCAAGAGTCGTTTTACCTATAGACGGTCTCGCAGCAAGAATTATAAGAGCGCCGGGAGTAAAACCGTTCGTTAAATAATCTATGCCGGGGAAACCACTTTTTAGCCCTTGCATAAAGTTTTTATCTTTTTCTATATGTTGGAATTTA
>JAZNFL010000219.1:0-2830 GCA_045589135.1 Christensenellaceae bacterium | reverse complement strand
AAGAAAAACCAAGACCGATAGACAAGACTTTCCAAAATTGGCAACAGCTTTATCCAAAGGCTTACGACAAACGAGAAACCGATCCTTATACCAAAACCCGTATTATTCTTATGAACGGCACGGAGTTCGAAGCAAACTGGTTTTCGCATCAATTTGCAAGACATACCGATTGCGCAGAACTCAAAAAAGAGTTGGCTTTGACGAGATTTATCGAAAAACAGCAACAAATTAAACTTTCTTTATTAAAACCTTTAAACGAAAGTATTTTGGAGCACACCATAGGTTACGAACAATTAGCCGTCGACCTTACGGCAGAACTCGCCAAAAGAGAACTCGATTGCAACGTAAAAACGGCTTTGGATTTTGCCCTTTTAGAAGACTTTGACCATTTGTATAGATACGCCAACCTTTTAGAAATGGAACAAGGCGTATACGCAGAATGGCTTGTAGGAAGATATACCGAAATAATGCCCGGCAGACCTACCATAGCCCATCACCGCTACCCTAAGGACAACGTAAAACGCCATATAGATACTAAACTTTCTGACGTACAAACGGTGTTAAACACTATGATTATAACCGCTGCAGAGCAACAAACGATGAACTATTACATGAACGTAACCAACTTTGCTTGTTCGGACTTAGGAAGAAGATTATACGAAGAAATTGCCCTTGTAGAAGAAGAACACGTAACGCAATACGAATCCCTTATGGATCCAAATGCAACTTGGCTCGAAATGCTCTTGTGGCACGAATACGCAGAGTGTTATTTGTATTGGTCTTGCTATTGTACGGAAACCGATCCTTATATCAAAAATCTTTGGGAAGAAAACTTGGTTATAGAGATATCCCATCTCCATAAAGCCGTAGACCTTTTACACAAATACGAAAACAAAGATTGGCAAGAAGTAATTAAGGACGGAGACTTCCCTGCACCTATCTCTTTGCACGAAAACATCGAATACGTCCGTAAAATTCTTGGCGACACCGTACAATACACGTCCGTACGAGAAGACTACGCAAAAATAAAAGACCTACCGGACACGGCGGACTTTTTGCGTTACCAAAACGTCATTAACCCAACGACGAATATCGTTCCTTCTCACGTAGTAATAGATACCTTTATCCATAGACACGGCGCAGATTACAGATACCAGGTAGCTCCTTCTCCCGTAAAAGAACTCAGAAACCGCAGAGAAGACAACACGAGCGTCGGCAGAAAGCCAAACGCCGCAGAATCAACGGAATTTTTCTGTAACGAAGACTAAGGGTTTTTCTTTAAAGTAAAACGCTTATCTGTTGTTTTTAACGATAAAAACACTCTTTAATTTAAACTATTTAAACCGTTTTTATTAAAAACAATAAAAAACCATAAAACTCTACCGTTTTAAAATTTAATATAAACTTTTTTGTAGGTTTTTACAAACCGTTTTTGGACGTTTTAATCTTAATAATATAAACGATAAAAAATAACCACTATAAACAATCGCCGTCTTGATACTCCAAGACGGCGACGTTTTGTTATCTTTTTGTTTCTGTTTTAAAACAAGTTACGGTTGGGTTGGGGAAAAATTTCCGCCCACGGATGGGATAAGAATGTTAGCTCCACCTTCGGTAACCAAAGTATCGGGGAGTTCTCCGTTCCATTTTTCGAGATACTCTATGTATTTAAGATAATCGGATATAAGAGCAATTTGCTCTTCGGTTTTTCCTTCGAAGCTTATAAAGTATTCGGTAACTCCATCTGCTGTGGTCGTTTCTTCAATTTCAAATCCAAGCATACGAGCAACTTCTATAGACTTAAACTTAACTGCGTCTGCTTCTGCTTGAGCAATAACTCTCGCAGCTTCTGCATTTCCTTCCGCTTCTGCTATCTTTGCTTCCGCTTTGTTTTTAGCGATTTCTAACTCTGCTTCTGCTTGAGCGATTTTCTTTTCGTTTTCGTATTCGGCTTTAAGCTTTTCTTGTTCTGCAGTCATCTTGTCTTCTACTGCTTTTTCGAATGCGTCACTAAAGGTTATATCCGTCAAAACTGCCGAGTTAAAATCTACGTAGAACTTATCCGAAATAGCTTCCTTAATAGAAGTTTCTACTTCCGGACTTATGTTTGCTCTGTCGGCAATAAGAGTTTCTGCCTTATATTTACTTAAAACCGACTTAGTTCTTTCTACGGACACAGCTTCTATACGGTTGGTTAAAAGTTCTAATCCACCGTAGTTTACTGCTATTTCTTTAATGTTTTCTTGTTGAATTTTAAACTGTACGGTAAGATTAATGTCCATCGGTTGACTGTCCGCCGTATACGCCTGCGTTTCTATAGTTATTTGTTGAACTTTTGCATCGTATATGTCGTAAGTCTTTGTAAGCCAAAAATCGAAATACGTACCTGCCGTTCTCGTATTGGTAATTTGTCCCAAAGTTTTAACTACTGCGATCTCCCCTGCGTCTACCGTGTGGAAACTCATAGGAACAACCGCAAACCCAACAACTGCTAAAGCAAGCATGGATATTGCAACAACGTTGCCTTTTTTAGCCTTTTTTCTGTCGTCAACCATGCGACTTTTTGTTACTTTTACAGAATTTTTGTATATCATTACTGCAGATATTGCACCCATAACGATAAACACCATTGCCAAAATTACACCAATTGCCATTTTTATTTCTCCTTTCGTCGGGGTTTTCTCCCAACGTATGCGGGATTTATTCCGCTTAGCAATATTTACGTCAAAACCTTATTTTTGTCTTGACGTATATAATATATCATATATTCATATGAATGTCAAATGTTTTTATAAGAATTTTTTAAAATTTATTTTACGTTGCTTTTGCT
>JAZNFL010000218.1:0-4620 GCA_045589135.1 Christensenellaceae bacterium | reverse complement strand
CTTTATTATAACACAGGAGGATTACTTTTGCTAAAGCTTTTTTATTCCACCACTTCAAGTGGTGGTTGTTTTCCGCTAATATAAAAACCCGACGCCTTAACCGTTTAAGCTAAGGTATCGGGTTTATTTTAAAGTTGTTTGTTTTTCGTCAAAAACTTTTACGATTAGTCATTTTTAGGACGAACGGAGTACGCAATGTTGGTCAAATGGTCTGCGATACGTTCGAGATTAGACGTTATCGTATTGAAGTATGCGCCCGTTTCTACAGTGCATTCGCCGGCTTTAAGTCTTTGAACGTGATTTTTTTCGTACTGCTGTTGCATGCGGTCGATTGCTTCTTCTGTTTCGTTTATTTGGTCAAACAATGCGTCCGTACGATTGATAAAGCAATACATTACGTCTCTATATAACTTCTTTACGTGGTTATACATATTTAAAAGTTCTGACTTAGCGTCCTCGGAGAAGCGAATGTTTTCTCCGTACATTTCTAAAGCTACTTCGGAGAAGTTTTCTGCGTGGTCGCCTATACGCTCTATGTCGCTTACTACGTGATACAAGCTACCTATAAGAACTTCGTCTTCGTCGGTTATGTTTAAAGTAGAAATCTTAATTAAGTAATTGGTAATAGCTTTGTCGAGATAGTTTATCTCTCTTTCCGCCTTTTCGATTTCTCCTTCTAAGTTTTTAGAAGGATCGATAAGAAACTGTATAGATCTGTCGAAGTTGTCCTCTGCAAACTGTGCCATATTGCGAACTTCCTTCATCGTTTGCGCAATTGCTATATGTGGAGTTTGCAATATACGTTTGTCGAGGAAATACAATTTGTCGGGAATTTCTTCCTTCTTCTTTTCTTTGATAAGTTTTTCGCTAAGCGCTACGATAGGCTTTACAAATCCTATCATGGCAATTACAGTAACGACGTTGTATATAACGTGGAAGAAGGCTACTGCCATTTGTTGGTTATTGCCAGATATAAGATTTAAAAATCCAACTATTTCTTCTTTAAAAATCCAAACGAACGGCAATGCAAGAACGACGCCTATGGTACTTATAAATACCATTATAAAAGCTGTTCTTTTTGCATTAGGAGTTGCTCCGATAGAAGCTAAAACCGCAGAAATACAAGTACCGATATTTGCACCTAAAACTAAGAAAAGTGCAAGCCCGGGATCGACGACGTCAGACTGTACGAGCATTATAATTATACCAGTAACAACGGACGAAGACTGCAATACAGCCGTTGCGACAATGCCGAACACTACCAATAAAAGTGGGAAATCTACAGCGGAAAACATAGACGCAAAAGCTTTTTCTATTGCTTCGGTTTGTACCGCCATACCCATTATTTCTAACGCAATAAATATTAAGCCTACGCCAACCAAAATGGTAGAAAATCTTTTGACTTTATCACTTTTTGTAATCATAGGCAAAAATACGCCTACGCACGCCAACGCCATAAATATGTAAGAAACTATGCCAAAAACGCCCTTTAAACCGACTAAAACGCCCGTTATGGTCGTACCTATCTTAGCACCCATCAAAATTCCGGTGGCTTGGTGTAACGTCATTATGCCTGCGTTTACGAAACCTATCGCCATAACGCTCGTTGCCGACGAAGATTGAATTATCGCCGTAACGGCAGCACCTATACCAAGGCCGGCAAAACGGTTGTTAGAAATCTTAGCAAGAAGCTTTTGCATTCCCTTTCCTGCACTTTGCTCCAAGCCTTGACTCATTAAATTCATACCAAAAATAAACACGCCGAGACCGGCAAGTAAAAACAGAACGTTTTGTACTATGTCCATATACTCTCCTTAGGCGCTTTTTTAAACGCCTTTTTTCTTTAGCATATTTTTTACTTTTTTTATACTTTTTAGATACTAATATTTTACATTGTTACAAGTCGTCGTGTCAACTGTTTTTCGTTTATATAACGTAAAAGGCGTTTTTTGCTTAAATAAACACACATAGTGCGTCTATACTTTATAACTTTATCTCCTTTAAATTTTCTATTATTACAGTTTTTATAAACGTTTATTATTCACTACTACAAAAACACGTTAAACTTTGTTTAATTATTTTAAAATCCCTATCTTTAATCTGTTATCCCCAATATACAACCTATGCAAAACCCGTTATTTTTTAGTTTACTGCTTTAAAATTGAAAATAAGTCCGGCAAAAAACCAAACTCAATTCCAATACGTTTAATTTTATTTTTTTGAACTTTTGTTACAATGTTTTTGTGGTTTTTGACGACAAAATTACACCCCAAAAGCCGAATAAACTTTTGGGGTTGTCTGTTAAATACAAAGTTCTTTTATGTAGTTTAAAATTATTTGATTTTTGCCGATATTTCTATTTTTGTAACTCTTTAAGATACAATTCTACTTGTCTATCCGTCGGCTTGTAATTAGGGTTAGAACAGCAAGGTAAAGTCGGAGGATTGTCGTTATCTCCCCAAAACGGCGTTAGGTAGTCGTCTTGGTATAGTTTTCTGTCTTCTTCTTTTCTAAAATCCGGAACGTCGTAAACTTTACCACCGTCAAGAACGGAACGATGACCTAAAATCGCAACGGAAGACATAGCCGTTGCCGAATAAATATCAAACGGTTTTGGCGGTTGTTTTGCTTGTTTTATACAATCTATAAACATGCGTACCGTAATATAATCTGCTCCACCGTGGCCGGACTTTTTGATAAGTTCTTCGTCTTTGTCATTCCACTTTGGTTGATAGGTCGTTTCTTGTTCTAAACCTTTGGGGGTATCCCAAGAATTATATCGCAAAATAACGTGGTCTTCTTTACCTCTAATATTTTCGATTTGCCCTTTTTGACCACAAACCCTATAAGAATTATGATGTGCGCCAAAATCCGAATTTGCAATTATGCGAAAAACCGAACCGTCGTCGTTAAGCGTCGTTATATTTGCAGCGACGTCGGCGTTGTAAGATGACGTAGGAACGCCGTCTTCGAGAGGGGCGTACATCGCAAACGCAGTAACTTTTTTAGGGGTAGCTCCGGTAAAGTGCATTACCGGACCAAGAGAATGAGTAATATAATAAGTCTTTGGCAAATAATGACGCCAATGTTTTGGATAAAACCTATACGTCTTAGTAAAGTTTGTATCCCAAGGATCTACGGGATGATTATACTCTCCCTCTGCGTATAAAATCTTGCCGAGCGTTCCGCTTTCTACTACTCTTTTTATCTCTCTATTAGAAATCATTTGAGGGTAGTTTTCGGCAAGCATATAAATACTATTGCTGTTTTCGAAGGCACGGACGAGTTCGACGCCTTCTCCCATAGTTCCGTTTGCTATACATTCGCTTAATACGTGTATGTTTTTTTCGAAACACTTAATAGCGTAAGGCACGTGTTGATAAAAATCGTTTGCCAAAATTACGGCGTCCATAGGATGATTGATAAAATCTTCGAACTTCTCGTAAACGGCGACGGGCTTATCTAATTTTTTTATTGCGCTCTCTCGGCGTTCTTTATGTCTGTCACATATAGCGACTACGTCCGCTCCCAACAGCACAGCGTTTTCCGCCAAATCCATTCCTCTGCCTACGCCAAACACACCTATTCTAATTTTTTCCATAACGATTTCCTTACAGTTTTTATTGCTTTTGCTTATTCTTCTTCTACGTCTTCTCCATCTCCAAAATCAAAGAAGCTTCCGTTTACAAGCACTAAAGTTCCGGTTTGTCCTTGGTCGATTGCTTCGTACAATTCTTGACAAACTTGGTATTCGATTTCGTTGCCGTTTTCGAAACTAAAAGTAGCAAAATATTCATACGTAGCGTGTGGCATGCGCACTTCGCCCACAAATTTTTTGTAAATTCTCTTTGATTTTACAGTCGCATTAAAAAACTCCGTTGTCGGCTCTTCTATTTGATATACGGGATCTTCGGTTTTTAAACTCTCTTCAACCTTTTCTAAAAAAACTTTCAGTTCTTCCCAGTTTCCCTCAATCAAAAGTTCTTTTTGTAAAACAAATCCGGCTTTATTGTTTTTACTTTTAATTACGATAAAATCGTCATATTTATCTATAGATAGAACGTTGTAAAACACAATAGAAACAAAATGACCGAAATTATAAACCTGAAAACCATCGTTATTAATTTTTATTTCGCATTTTGGGGCACGCCTATAGTCGAGAAAAAGCAAAAAAACAATTAATGCTATCGACGCTAAAGTGACCATTATCCCAATTAATATAGGGGTTGATTTGCCACCAAAAAATCCGATTGTTATCCATAAACCAATACAAAACACTATAATAGAAAAAATCAATGACGTAATTATAAAGTCTTTTTTATTTTTCTTTTCTATATAAGTTTTTGCTTCGCCGGTATATTTGCCTTTAAACGCCCACATATAACTCCTTATTTTTTAGACTTTGTTAAAGTTTGTGACTGATATTTAAAGGTTTATGTGCCTTGCAATATTAGTCTTTTTACGGCTTTTTACAATTTCTATTACCTGCAAGGCAATCCATTACCAAAATCTCGTAGAAATCCGTCTTACGCGTAACTAATCCCTTTAAATATTATCGGTATTACACTTTCGATAGCCTTTTATTAAATAAATTATCGGTACTATAATAATATCATACAA